>JADFUQ010000020.1 GCA_015222065.1 Bacteroidota bacterium | reverse complement strand
AAAGCGGTAACACAATTGAATCTTCTGCAACCGGAGTTTGTCATGAGCGTTGGCGATCTGATTGAAGGTTATACAGAGAGCCGCGACACCCTGAAACAACAATATGATGAAATGGATGAGATTCTAAGTGACCTGGAGATGCGTTTCTTCCGGGTGCCGGGGAATCATGACATCGGAAATGATGTAATGCTGGATATGTATCGTGAACGTTATGGACTACCTTACTATCATTTTGTTTATAAAGATGTGCTGTTTCTGGTTATATCCACTGAAGATCCTCCTTATGGAAATATCAGCGATATCCAGGTAAACTACATTCAAAAAGCCCTGAAAGAAAACATGAATGTGCGGTGGACATTTGTTTTCTTTCACAGACCATATTTTTACTGGAACGAGGAGGATAAGGCAGATGGCTATGTAAAAATAGTGAACATGTTGAAGGACCGGCCTCACACTGCTTTTGCCGGACATGCACACCAATACAAGAAAGTAGAAATACATGGTCAAACCTATATTGGTCTGGCAACAACCGGTGGGATAAGCGAATTGAGAGGAACAGAATTTGGGGAGTTTGATCATATTGTATGGGTTACAATGACAGATACAGGTCCAATAATTGCAAATCTTATGCTTGATGGTATTTTTGATGAGAATATTAAAATTGCTGAATGAAATCATTATGAAAAATGTATAAAAAAATCGCGATCTTATGTTTGACGGGCAGTATTATACTGTCTGCATGCCAATCTGGTTCTCAAATAGAAAACAAGAAACTGGCTCAACAAATCCTGGCTGATAAAAAGCTGGACGATGTGTATCACCGTGCAAAAGAACTTGTCAGGTCTGGCTTTAATGCAGGAACTCTATACAAAGAGGTTTGGATCCGTGACTACAATACCTTTATTGAAGTTTCGTGCGATGTGCTCCCAATTCAACAAGTACGTGACAACCTGTTGGTATTCTTTAATTTCCAGGGGGATGACGGGAATATAATTGATGGATTTATCCCGGTAGAAAATGTGGGCAATATTCCTTATGATTACATATATACTGATCAAGCTCCGGAATTTGCAGGTCATAAAAACACCGTAGAAACAGACCAGGAAAGCAGTCTGGTACAGGCTGTTTCGAAATATATTAATAAGACGGGGGATGCCTCAATTTTGCAAAAAGATGTATTTGGAAGAACCGTCCTTGAACGCCTTCAATTTGCAATGGAATTTTTGCTTAATGAGAGGTATTCCGAAAAATACGGATTGCTTTGGGGTGCCACCACAGCCGACTGGGGCGATGTGCAACCCGAACATGAATGGGGTGTTGTTCTGGATAATAACAGTCACCTGACAATTGATATTTATGATAACGCCATGTTTATAATTGCCTTAAATGATTTGATAGAATTAATAAATGATAATCAGGAAAAGGAAAAATGGATAACAATCAGGGATGTTTTTAAATCTTGTGTAAGAAAATATTTATGGAATGAACAGAAACAGAAGTTTATTCCGCATATCTACCTGAATGGTTCTCCCTTCCCTGATGATTTCGATGAGAACAAGCTTCATTACCATGGAGGAACTGCCGTGGCAATAGAAGCAGGATTACTCTCAAAAGAGGAAATTGAAGCAGTTAATTCTCAAATGGTAAGAAATGTTAACGAATCCGGCGCTCCATCCATTGGACTTACAATTTATCCACCATATCCAGAAGGATACTTTAAGAATCCATCAATGTCTCCATTTGGTTACCAGAACGGAGGAGATTGGACATGGTTTGGGGCAAGGATGATACAACAACTTGTTGAAAACGGATTTGTTGAAGAAGCATACAATGAAATTCAACCCATGATAAACAGGGTAATAGAAAACAATGGGTTCATGGAATGGTATACTGTTGATGGTAAACCAACCGGGGCCGGGAATTACAGAGGATCGGCCGGAGTCCTGGCCAAGGCAATCGAACTGTTAAGGGATTGGGCTGATAATTATGTTGGTCCTGAACTGCTGGTAATGAGTTTTAATATCCGCAACGGGCGCGCTGAGGATGGCGAGAACAGATGGGAGAAAAGGCGAGATATACTCTTTGACGTTTTTCGCAATCATAAGCCGGACATTGTAGGTTTACAGGAAGCTGTGAGTTTCCAGATAGATGAGATATGTGAAGCATTGCCTGAATATGGCGTTGTTACAGGAAGTAAAGAGGGCAAGACAAACGGGCAATACGTGGCCATACTATTTCGTAAAGAGCGATTCCATGTTGAGGAATATGCTACATTCTGGTTCTCTAGGACACCGGACCTTGCCGGGTCAAAACACCCGGATAACAACTGGGCCCGTACGTGTACGTGGGCGAAGCTGACCGACAAAAAATCAGGTTACGGCTTCTTTGTATATAACCTCCACTTAGGCGGATTAGCCCTTGAAGAGAATATCCAACTCCTGGGCAGGCGTCTTCGTGATCGGAAGCCATCATACCCGGTCTTAGTGCTCGGCGATTTCAATGCTGACGAGACCAATCCTGCCATCCTATATATGAAAGGCAATATTTCACTTAAACCTGAAGACCATGATTGTGCAGACACGAATCCCGTTCCGATGATCGATACCTTCCGCATGCTGCATCCCGATGTAAAGGCAGGGACCTATGGCGGTTTCATGGACAAGAACGATGGAAGGAAGATCGATTACGTATTCGTCCTGCCCGGCACGGAAGTTATTGAGGCACAAATCCTGCACGATAATCGCGATGGGAGATATCCCTCTGACCACTTTCCGGTTACTGCCGGGATTCGTCTCCATTCGAACGAACACCAAGGGAATCCATCTTCGAGACATTGATTCTTATGAAAAAACAACAATAGATGAAACGCGAAGCATTAACAAACAGAAAAATTAACTGATTAGTGCTTGTCCATAAAAGACAAACAAAGATTACATAAGCACCAAATAACAAGTATCAAATGACAAATAAATCTCAAATTCCAATGACTAAAAAATCAAACAAATTCTTTTATATGTGCTGTTTGGGTTTTGTTTTTTCAAACATTGGGTATTATTTGTTATTTGTTTT
>JADFUQ010000194.1 GCA_015222065.1 Bacteroidota bacterium | reverse complement strand
TTCAGAGACTATTGTTTAGCAAAACCGGGTGTTACAGAAGGATTCCCTTTTGATGAAACAACACTTGTGTTTAAAGTCATGGAGAAAATGTTCGCACTGACAAATCTTGATGGCGACCTTTCTGTAAATCTGAAATGCGATCCTGAAAAGGCGGTCAGTTTACGGGAGGAATACCCGGCAATAAAACCGGGATATCACATGAATAAAAAACATTGGAACACGATTGATATGGACGGATCGGTACCTGACAAGCTGGTTTTTCAATTAACCGATCACTCCTATGAACTGATTGTGAAAAAAATGTCAAAATCTAAACAGAAGGAATTAGAATAAAAGTAAAAATATAAACAAATGAAAAGAATTAGCGGTTATTTTATACAGGGATTGTTATTTATTGCTCCCATAGGTGTAACAGCTTATGTAGTTTACCTGGTTTTCAGGTTTATTGATAATTTACTGAAAACATATATTGATCCGGTGCTGCCAGTAAACATTCCGGGAATGAACCTTTTAGTTGTATTGATAGTCATCGTATTACTGGGTTTTCTGGGACAATCCATTATTGCATCACCTGTCAGGATTTTTATTGAAAAATCATTGAAAAAAGCTCCACTGATAAAGATTATCTATTCTTCAATCAGGGATTTACTGTCTGCTTTTGTCGGGAAGGAAAAGAAATTCAACAAACCGGTATTAGTTCTGGTTAATACAATTTCAAACCTTGAAAAACTGGGTTATCTTACGCAGGAAGATCTTAGTAATCTTGGTATTAAAGAAAAAAAAGTTGCAGTTTATTTTCCACATTCCTATAATTTCTCCGGTGAACTGTTTATTGTTCCCAGTGAGCATGTAACCCCAATTGAAGCACCATCTGCAGAAATAATGAAATTTATTGTTTCGGGAGGAGTTGCAGGTTTTTAACAATTAGGTAAAAGAAGACCAGGGGAAAAATCTATCTTTATTTTGTTTTTAATAAAACAAGAAAGATAAAAACATAGCTTCGCAAATTAATTTATAAAACAATATTCAAAACCATATTAAAATGAAAAAAGAATTGTTTTCCCGGCGTGATTTTGTCAAAACCACGGCAGTCACATCTCTTGGATTAACCTTAAGCGGAACTTCATTTGCTCTTAACCCGAATGCCGGAAAAAAGACCATTAAAGTGGCGGTTGTTGGAACAGGTAACAGAGGTACCTGGCTGATGAAAAATTTGCTGGCTATGGAAGGAGTTGAAATTCCGGCTCTCTGCGATATCAATAAGGAAAAACTGGACAATGCCTGTAAAATCTGTATTGATGCCGGAAAAAAAGAACCGGAAAAATATTTTAAGGATGAATATAGTTTTAAACAATTAATGGACAGGGACGATCTGGATGCTGTAATTATCGCTACATACTGGGAATGGCATGCTCCAATGGCTCTTTATGCCATGAAACGTGGAATTTATCCCGGAGTGGAGGTACCCATAGCCCTTTCACTGGATGAATGCTGGAACCTTGTGAATACTTCAGAAGAAACCGGTGTTCCATGTATGATGTTGGAAAACTGGAGCTTTAGAAGAGATAATCTTGCCATTCTGAACATGATAAGGCAGGGATTGTTCGGGGAGATTGCTCATTGTTTTTGTGCCCATTCCCATGATTGCATCGATCATTGGTTCTTCGACAGCGAGGATGGCCATCAACGATGGGCTGCAAAATACCTTCTGAATTATAACCGCGATCAGTATCCCACGCATTCCTTAGGACCTGTCTTGAGCTGGATGGATATTAATTGCGGAGATACAATAACCGGAATTTATTCAGCAGCTACTGCATCCCGGGGAATTAATGCCTACCTTAAGCGAAAATTTGGGGAAGATCATCCAAATGCCAATTTAAAATATAAACAAGGGGATATAGTCACTTCCACCCTTAAAACAAAAAAAGGCAAAACAATCATTGTCAACTATGATATGCAATTACCCCGGCCCTACGACAACCGTTGGATGATCCAGGGCACGCTTGGTATATACAATGAACAACGGAACGCAATTTATTTCACCGGAACCAGCCCACAATATCACCAGTGGGAGCCTTTTAAACCCTATGAAGAAAAACACCTCCATAAATGGTGGAAAGAAGGAGTTAATACGGAAGATGGGCATGGAGGCGTGGATGGCCTCGAACTCACTTTATTTGTTGAAGCGGTCAGGAATGGAACTCAAACTCCCATTGATGTATATGATTCGGTTACAATGAGTGCTGTTGTGGCTCTTTCGGGTATTTCAATTGAAAAAAACAAACCGGTAAAATTCCCTGACTTCACCAGGGGGAAATGGGAAACACGAAAACCTTATTTTGCTGTATAATCTTTAAAACTACCTGTGAAATTGGATCCATCCTCATTTCTCACCAATTTTAGTAACATAGACTGGATAATTGTATCTGTTTATATCCTGTTTATTGTTACTGTCGGAGTTTTATTGAACAGGTACATCCGAAGTACAGCTGATTTTATGCCGTTATTGTTTGCGATTACATACAATTCACCGTTTTAAGTATTGAATTGCTGGTTGGTCTGTATTTCTCTCTCTCTCTCTTGAAAATCTTACGATCATTGATGTTAGTTCAGATACTTCTGTGAAAATGATACGGTCAATGTTTGGAAGAGAGTTTGAGATTAATCTTTCAACGAATAATTTTGAAATTCCAATACATTATAATATATTCGATCAAACAATGAAAAAAAGTTTAAAAATGAAAAAAATCACTTCAATTATTTTGCTTGTTTTGCTGATACCGGTTGTATCAGCGCAAAAGATCGAAAAAGAGAACTTTAATTTTAAAGAAATTAAAATTCTTAAAACCACCAGCGTTAAAAGCCAGGATCGTACCGGTACATGCTGGTGCTTTGCAACAACATCATTTCTTGAGACTGAATTGATTAGAATGGGTAAAGGGGAGTTTGACCTGTCGGAAATGTTTTTTATCAGAAATACTTATAAGACTAAAGCAATGAATTATGTAAGGTTCCATGGTAAAACGAATTTTAGCCAGGGTGGTCAGGCTCATGACGTACTGAATGAGATAGCAGAAAACGGCATAGTTCCGGAAAGTGTTTATTCAGGGAAGGTTTTTGGGCAGGAAAAATATAATCATAGCGAACTAAGCACTGTTCTTAAAGGAATGCTTGATGGCGTTATAAAAAGCCGGCACCCTTCCCCTGTTTGGAATGATGCATACTACTCGGTTCTTGATGCTTATCTTGGTGAAGCACCGGCTTCTTTTACATACGAGGGAAAGACTTATACCCCTGAATCTTTTGCAAAAACACTGGGAATAAACCCTGATGATTATATCGAGCTTACCTCGTACAGCCACCAGCCATTTTATGAAAGCTTTGTGCTTGAAGTGCCTGACAACTGGTCGTATGATGAGTACTATAACCTGCCTGTTGACGATCTTATTGAGGTGATGAAAAAGGCAATTAAGGCGGGTTATTCTGTTGCATGGGACGGTGATATGAGTGACAAGGGTTTTTCACACAAAAATGGTGTTGCCATAGTTCCTGAAACCGATTGGGAAAATATGAGTGACGAAGTAAAAGATTCGGTTTTTGTTAAGCCGGGGAAAGAGAAGCGGATAACTCAGGAAATGCGGCAAGAAGCGTTTGGTAATTATACTGTTACCGATGATCACCTGATGCATCTTACAGGGATGGCAAAAGACAAGAACGGCACTTATTATTTCCTGACGAAAAATTCCTGGGGACCGGAGAGTAATGATTTTGGCGGATATCTGTACATGTCAGAATCTTTTGTGAGATTACATACAATTGCTTTTTTAGTACATAAGGATGCGGTACCAAAGAAAATCGCTGAGAAACTTGGGTTGTAAATTTTTCCCTATTCTTCCACCATTAGATTGCAACCCCTGACGTCGCTTGAATCGAAGCGGCCAAGAACCTCAAATCCGCCATCCGGAAGGAGCCGGCCGAGGTCCCGGGTTTCAATAAATGAGCATGAATTGTAATTGGCAAGGTCAATTACATTGATGCCCCCCGATCGTCCTTTCTTAACATAAAAAAAAGGATCATAGCTGTCCCTTATCAGTACCTTTATCCAGGGAGGGGTATGAAAAATTCCCTCTCCTTTGGAATATGCCTGCGATAATAACTCTGTCATTCCATATTCCGAATGGATCACTTTTGTGTTGAATGCTTTACATAAAATTTCATGCAGCTCTTCCCTGATGATCTCTTCTCTTTTGCCTTTCATCCCCCCGGTTTCCATAACAATCTGCCCGGACAGATACGGTTTATATTTTTCTGCCAGGTTAAGCAGGGCAAAACTGACACCGAAAAGCAGGATCTTTTGATCTTGTTGACGTAAACGGACTATTTTTTCTGACAGGGCGTCAAGTTTATCAAGATAAAAACCGCTTTCTGGATTCTTGCTGTTTCTGATAAGATAATCCATCATGTAAATAAGCGATGAACCTTCTCTTTCAAGATATGACGGCAGCAAAGCAAGTATGCAGTATTGTTCGGGATTACCGTAGAAATATTGAAATGTACGATTAAAACTTTCCCTGTACCAGCTTATATCAGTTACATAATGCTTGGAAGTCCCGGAACCTGTTGTGCCGCTGCTGGTAAAGATTTTTCCAGTGACATCTTCCCCTGTGATTATTTTAAAAGTTTTGAAAAATTCAATGGGTAAAAAAGGTATCCGGTCAAGCTGGTGAATATTACCGGGGATAATTCCCAGATGGTTGAGATAGTTTGAGTAGGTTTCGTTATTTTTTGCCTGGTATCGAAACACTTCAAGTGCCAGGGCTTCAAAATCTTTTGATGATTTAATTTTAAATATTTTGTCTTTGATTAAATTCATTGGCAAGTGAAGATTAAGAATTTCTCGCAAAGTACGCAAAGATTACGCAAAGATCGCAAAGGATATTGAATCAGTAATTTTCCAGTGAACCTGACATTTTCAAATAAATATTACCGATTTAAAATTCCAATGACCCGTCTGGTTGGTATTCCCAGAGGAATGTTGTCTCTGCATAGTTTTCGGTGTCTTTAACAAATACTTTCACCTCTTTTATCAGGATTTTGCCGAATTTATTGGCTGCTGTACGAAAAGTCCACACCTGGTTCTCCTCAAGCGGATCAGCAAGAGAAACATAATTTGAATCAATAATATTTTTATACTCGCTGAAATATTGAAGAGCAAGAGAAGAATCACTGAATTCTGCAGTTAAGCTGAATGATTTATTCTGATTTGGACTATCAAGCAATGCTCCGGTTGGCTGTCCCCCGGTTTCTGTTTTAGGCAGGATAAAAAAATCGGGGATTATTCCCTCTCCTGCAGGGTTATATTTAATCACCTTACCCTGTTCAAAAGAGAAGCCGTAAATTGAATATGTTAATCCTTCCAGGAAACGACCGGATGTCAGGGTTGCTTCACCGGAAGTATCAGGGCCCTCTTCCTTTTCGCAGCCCGAAAAAGCAAAGAATAACAAAGCGGAAAACAATAATATTCTATTCATATTAGTATAGTTTTTATTTGCATCCTTTTAATGTTTTCATCGGTCTGACCGGTTTATTATATCCTAAACTATGTATATCTACTTTACTGCAAAATTAGAAAAAAGCGATTATTTTTACACAACCGGTCTGACCGAATATTCTATTCATAATACATGATTTTCATTTATATCATGTTAATGTAAAATCCACAAGGGAATAATGATTACGCACGTTTGGTGCTTTACTTCATTATTCAATATTCGTTGTTCGATATTCATTATTCTCTTCTTCTCTTCTCTTCGTCGCCCCCTCTCCCAGTCGCCTCTTCGCTTCTTCGTCCCTCTATTCCCTTATTGCCTTAACACCGGGCAATTCTTTCCCTTCAATATACTCCAGCATAGCACCACCCCCGGTTGAAACATAGCTTACTTTATCCTTAAGGTTATATTTATTGATTGCAGCAACCGAGTCGCCTCCTCCAATCAAACTATATGCTCCTTTTTCTGTTGCTTCGGCAATTATTCTGGCAATAGTTTCTGTACCGTTCTGGAAACTTGACATTTCAAATACTCCCATAGGTCCGTTCCACAGGATGGTTTCTGAGTGTTTAATTACTTCCGAAAATCCTTCGATTGTTTTTTGTCCGATATCCAGTCCCATCCATCCGTCAGGGACTTCATCAACAGGAGTTTCATCTGTTTTTGCATCATTTTCAAATTTATCAGCAATCACATTATCTACCGGAAGATAAAGCTTTACGTTTTTTGCTTCAGCTTTTTTTATTAAATCATTTGCCATATCAAGCTTGTCTTCTTCAACAAGGGAGGCTCCGATCTTACCACCTCTTGCTTTGATAAAAGTGTATGTCATTCCGCCACCAATTATCAGGTTATCAACCTTATCAAGCAGGTTTTCAATAACCTCTATCTTATCAGACACTTTAGCACCTCCCATAATTGCGGTAAATGGTTTTTCGGGCTGGTGCAGTACCTTATCCATACTTTTTAATTCGTTACCAATAAGATATCCGAACATTTTTTCTTCGGGGAAGAATTTTGCAATTATAGCGGTTGATGCATGTGCCCTGTGAGCGGTGCCAAAAGCATCATTTACATACACATCTGCAAGGTCTGCCAGTTTTTTTGCAAATGTTTCTTCACCGCTTTTTTCTTCTTTATGGAATCTAAGGTTTTCAAGTAAAAGAACATCTCCGGGTTTAAGTTCATTTACAATTTTGGATGTTTCATCACCAATGCAATCTTTTGCAAATTTCACCTCTGTTTCGAGTAATTCTGAAAGACGTGGTACTACATTCTTAAGAGAAAATTTCTCTTCATATTCACCTTTCGGACGACCAAGATGGGACATTAGAATAGTGGCACCACCTGAAGAAAGAATCTTTTTTATAGTAGGCAACGCTGCTTTGATCCGTGTATCATCAGCAACCTCAAGCTTTTCATTAATTGGCACATTAAAATCAACTCTGATAATTGCCTTTTTCCCTGTAAAATCGTAATTGTCAATAGTTTTCATATTTTTTTTATGTTTATTTTAGAATAGCATACTTTTAAAGGTTCACGCAAAGAACAAATATTATGTAGAAAATCTTCAACATTTTTAAATATTCATA
>JADFUQ010000193.1 GCA_015222065.1 Bacteroidota bacterium | reverse complement strand
TCACGTTGAGTAACTGTTGCTTGAATTGCATCAGGTTTATCTTCTGACATATGGATACCGAAGTAGATGTTCTCATCATTGTAGCAGACATATACAATTGTTGGTTGGGTTACAGGTGCGCCTGGATTGGGTTCAACCATATAAAAGTCAGTCACAGGGTTGCAATCCTGCCAGCATGAATCATTTAGTTTCCCATCAATAATGGGTGGTGTTGTGATTCGAACTGCATTGACGACAGGTTCCTGAACCTGCGAAAATACAATTGAAGGAATCAACACTAACAAGAGTGTTTTTAACATAATAATTTTTATATCACAGGATAATAAAATGTCAAGAAATTATTGTGAGAGAGATAGGGGATGTAGGACGGATGATGTAAGTAGAGAAATTGTTTGATTAGTTTAATTTGTTTTATTAGTTTAATTGGTTAACAGATAATCGGAGCCATGACGAATGCGAAACGGTGTAACGGAGTATCGGAGAAACGGGGAACTAATAATATGGAGTAAGCAATGGGGAGTATGCAGAAGGCAGAATAAATTGTTTAATTGGTTAGATTAGTTGAATTGGTTTGATTGGTTAAAACAATAAAAGAAAAACAAATACGAAGAAGATTAACGATAATAACGATCAAAACGCTCTAAACGAACTAAACGAAGTTAGTTGCTAAAGTTATAAATATAAGATTGCTTTCCTTCGCTGGAGTTTACCCTGAGCTTGTCGAAGGGCTCAGGACAGGCTCAAGATGGAATTTAGCCAAGGGCTGGAGAGTTGTTTCACTCAAAAAAAAAGGGCAGACACATAGGTCTGCCCTTCAATTCATTATGTAAGAATTAAAATTTGAGCTTTTTGGAAAGTCCGTGGATACCAATTGGAGCTTCCCACCAGTTCCCCTGCAACGCCTGGATTAATCCAATTATTGACATCACTGCCATAAAAAGCAACCCCAGTATACCGATTATCCAGCCAAGAAAAGGAATTATAAATATAATGTAAAGACAAATCTCTATGATGAAATAGATAAGTCCCTGTTTTGCATGATGCAAACAGAAAGCATTGTCCTTTTTTGCAAGTAGTGGGACGAGGAAAAGTATTCCTATGTATGATAACCAGGCAAGTTGTTTTCCTTCTTCTACAACTTTGTCGTCAGACAAAGGTTTCTTAACTTCTGGTTTTGGCACTTCTTTCTTCAGCTCTTCTTTTTTCTCTTCAGCCATTCAAATACCTCCTTTAAGTTTAAATTTATTATTTATAACATTTTCCATTTAATATGTCAAGAAAATTTTCTAAAAATATTATAAACAATGAAGGATGATAAGTGTGAGAAACCAACAGAATTTGTAAATTAATTATTTGGAAAGAGATGAATAAGTTTTGCTTTTACTCTCGCTTCATTAAATTTATTTGTTTTTATTGATGCATCAATTTTCTTTTTCTTAAGAAGCATTTTTATTTTTTGTTCTTTCATGTAAACCTTTATTGGAACCTTATCCTTTTTATTTAACCAGACCTTGAATCCCTCTGGATTTGATTCAATCCGATAGGTATTGTATGATTTAAAATCAAACCCCTCACCAGTTTCTATTCTTTCAGTCGCAATACACGTTAATTTGAATTCACCCTGAGGTAGACTAATGTTGAAAAAATCTCCTATGCCAAAATTTCTTCCCATAAAATAGAACGGGATTGTAGTAACATCCTGTAAGGGATGTTTTCTAAGAAGTGTATCTACTTCCTCTTCCCCCTCAATAATCTGTGAGAAAATTGCCATATTTTTATCAGGATAGAATAGTTCCCGACCACGAGAAACCTTTCCTGTTCTTCTTATTTTTGTTTCAATGAGCAAAGGGAAAAAGTCATCCCTGGCATAAATATCTGCATGTAAATTGTAAATATTTCCAATAAATTTTGTATCATACGTTATGTAGTATATATTTGTGGTTATGGTTTTAATAACTTTTATTGAATCCTGTTTTTCTTCATGCATTGAATCTGCTTGTGATTCATCCAGTAAGTCTGGAAGTGCTTCATCAATCGTTGAATCGGTGAGTGCATTGTACATAGAATCTGAGAGAACTTTAAGCGTTGAATCAATAGCTACTTCTTCCAATGGAACTGTCAAAGTTTCATACTCTGCATAAGAAGTTATTTTTCCATAAAATTTAATCTCAGCATAACCTTTTAATAAGTTTCCGAAAGTAACATCATATTTTAGCGTCTCCCCCACTTTTAATTTTGCATTCACATCTTGCAAAAAATAAAAAGGATGTAACAACACTAAAGCTGTTGAGAAAACTAAAATAAATAAACGTTTTCTTATCATATTTTCCTTATTTGTAAATTAATCTAATATATCTAATTTGCCTTTTTGTCAAGTACTTTCTTTGAGATGCTGAAACAAGCCTGTCCTGAAGAGATGCTGAAACAACCCATGAAACAAGTTCAGGGCATGGTTTAGCATGACACTTTCAGGATTAAGCATGACAGGTGACAGCAAAATTTCTAAGAACGCATACACAATTGTCTGAATTGCAATTTGATTGGGTCTATTTAATTAAATTTTCTAATGGGGATTATTTTTCAGGTATTCCCATACTTTTCGTGCTGTTTTCTTACCAAATCCTTTTACC
>JADFUQ010000192.1 GCA_015222065.1 Bacteroidota bacterium | reverse complement strand
ATGAATTCAGGCCTCCTGTTATTTTCCGGAAACAATGATGCTGCTTTTAATTATCCCGGGAACACTTATAATTTCCGTCAGGATAGTTCATTCTTGTATTTTTTCGGACTTGATCATCCGGGTTTTGCCGGCATTATTGATGTGGATAATGGAAATGATTATTTTTTCGGCGATGATGTAACCATGGATGATATTATTTGGATGGGTCCTCAGCCTTCAATGAAAGCGAGAACAACAAAAGTTGGCATAACAAACGTTTTGCCATATATAAAACTTAGCGAGATGATTCAGGAGGCAATAAATAAAAACAGAAAAATTCATTTTTTACCTCCTTATCGTGGTGAACAATCTATTCAACTTGAAGAATTACTTGGGAAAAAGGCGGGTGAGATTAAAGATATGGCATCTGTTGAATTGATAAAATCAGTTATTAAGCTACGATCAGTAAAGGATGAAGAAGAAGTAAAAGAGATTGAATTTGCATTGAACATTGCATATAACATGCATACTACAGCAATGAAAATGGCCATGCCTGGTATTGTTGAAAGGGAGATAGCAGGCAAAATTGAGGGAATAGCCCTGTCTGAAGGTTTGGGAGTTTCTTTTCCGATAATTTTAAGTATTAACGGACAAACTCTTCACAATCATTATCATGGGAATACATTGGTTAAAGAAAGAATGATGGTAACTGATGCCGGCGCAGAATCGCTGCTGCATTACGCCAGTGATATAACCCGGACCGTTCCGGTGGGAGGGAAATTCAGCCGGCGGCAAAAAGATATTTATGAAATTGTACTGGCTGCCAATATGAAAGCTATTGAATCAGTTAAGCCCGGAATAACAAATAAAGAACTTCACATAATGGCATGTGAAACGATTGCTTCCGGATTAAAAAATCTGGGATTAATGAAAGGGGATGTTAAAGAAGCGGTAACCTGTGGTGCTCATGCATTGTTTATGCCTCATGGACTGGGGCATATGATGGGACTTGATGTACATGACATGGAAGGATTGGGCGAAGACTATGTTGGTTATGATGATCAGGTAAAAAGAAGTGACCAGTTTGGTCTGGCTTTCCTGCGTCTCGGTAAAAAATTGGAACCGGGTTTTGTTTTTACTATTGAACCGGGATTATACTTTATCCCTGCTCTTATTGATCAGTGGAAGGGTGAACACAAATTCGAGGAGTTTATCAATTACGACAGGGTGGAAAGTTACAAGGATTTTGGTGGTATTCGCATTGAAGATAATGTCTTGATTACCAACGATGGATACAAAGTGATTGGAAAACCGATACCTAAAACTGTAAGTGAAGTTGAAGATATTATGGAGTAGGGATTTATCAGAGTGACCGGGGTTTTAAAAATCATAATAATTAATAAACAGAAAAGCTGCCTCTTTGAAAGGTAGCTTTTAGTAAAATAAAAATTTATTATTTTATTCAGTTAACTTCTCAAAAAGCTTTTAAGTATTCCCTGTTAAGTTTAGCAATATTGGTAAGTTTAATCTCTTTTGGACATTCAGCTTCACAGGCACCGGTATTTGAGCAGTTCCCGAATCCCAAATTACCCATTTCATCAATCATATCAAGCACTCTTTTTCTGGCTTCAACCTGTCCTTGTGGGAGCAGAGCCAATTGAGATATTTTTGCGGAAATAAATAACATGGCTGAGGCATTTTTACAAACTGCCACACATGTACCACATCCTATGCAAGTGCCGGAATCAAAAGCTCTTTCTGCATTTTCTTTTTTTACAGGAATGGAATTTGCTTCCGGAGCGGCACCGGTATTAGCGGATATATATCCCCCAACCTGGATGAGTTTATCAAAAGCATTTCTGTCAACAACCAAATCTTTTATTACCGGAAAAGCTTTTGACCGCCAGGGTTCAACGGTTATTTTATCTCCGTTCTTGAAAACACTCATACTCAATTGGCATGTAGTTACACCTTTCTGGGGTCCGTTGGGTCTGCCATTAATATATAATCCACACATTCCACAGATACCTTCACGGCAATCACTATCGAAAGCGACAGGATCAACATTTTCCTTAATAAGTTTTTCATTGAGATAATCTAACATTTCAAGGAAAGTCATTTCAGCAGAAACGCCATCCAGTTTATATGTAACAAATTTCCCTTTATCCAGTTTGTTTTTCTGACGCCAGATTTTAAGTGTTATGTTCATATCAGACAACTTTTGAGTATTAATTATTTTTTCCTATTTATAACTTCTTTTTGTTGGCTTAACAAATTCAAACACAAGATCTTCCTTGTGTAATTCGGGATTTAACGTTTCTCCGGTATATTCCCAGGCGGCAACATAAGAATAATTATTATCGTCACGTTCAGCTTCTCCTTCTGTAGTTTGATATTCTTCTCTGAAATGAGCTCCACAGGATTCTTTCCGGTTAAGGGCATCGATAATAATCAAGTTGGCGATTTCAAAGAAATCAGCTACCCTGCCGGCTTTTTCAAGTTCATGGTTTAGTTCATTTAATTCACCCGATACTTTGACATCTTTCCAGAATTCTTCCTTAAGTTCTTTTACCTGTTTCAGAGCTTTTTTTAATCCCTCTTCGTTTCTTTTCATCCCGGAGTAAGTCCATAAAATATGGCCAAGTCGTTTATGAAAAGATGTTGGTGTTTGAGTACCTTTTACTGATAAAAGTTTATTCAGTTTATCTTTAACCGTTTTTTCCGCTTCGTCAAATTCAAAAGTATCTGTCGGAATCCGTGGGATTTTAATTTGGTCAGCCAGATAATCACCAATGGTAACGGGCAAGATAAAGTATCCATCCCCGGAGCATTGCATAAGGGAACTAGCTCCCAGGCGATTAGCACCATGATCAGAGAAATTAGCTTCTCCGATAGCATATAATCCTGGTATAGTAGTCATTAGATTGTAATCAACCCATAATCCGCCCATTGTATAATGAGAAGCAGGATATATTCGCATGGGTTCTTTATAAGGGTTTATTCCTGTAACTTTTTTATACAAATCAAATAGAGTTCCGTATTTACCCTTTATTGT
>JADFUQ010000019.1 GCA_015222065.1 Bacteroidota bacterium | reverse complement strand
TCATTACTATGTTTGTCCCCGGGGTACAGACGTTAGAGGTAGTACGTTCTTCTTCACCATAGCCTCCAAGAAATTGTGCTTCAATTGATACAGGGAAATCCTGGTCCAACAACATGCTTTCTGCCGACTGACAATGCAGCATTGCTCCATTATTAAAAATTCCCCAGCCTGGTCCGCCTGCTACCTGTTCCCCAACAAACCGGTATTCCACACGGAGTATATAATGAGAGAACGTTTCTCTGGTTATAAGATGTCCGAATTCACCATTAAATGTGTCATACTGGTCGTATGAAGCTTTAAGTATTCCATCCTCTACGCGAAATGTATTGTTGAAATTATCATTTAGTACAAACCCGGAAATTTTTATATTCCATCCTATCAGGTCTTTTCCATTGAAAAGCTGGATCCATTCGTTTTTTTCCGGTTCCTGCGGTGTTGGTTTACATGTAATAGCCAACAATAAAATTAAAAAGTAGTGAATTTTCATTTTTATAAATTTATTTGTAATAATATTCTCACCTGTTTTTTCACTGTTTCCGGTTCAGGGTTGATATTTGATGTAAAACCAGGCATTGCATACCAGTAAGATGTCATGGCGAAATTAATTGTTGTTTTCGCCCAATGCCACATTTCCATATCCGACCTGATCTTTTGATTAAATGGCATAGCATCCAGCGAGCGGTAGCGCATATTGACGGTCATGCCCGGATGGAAATTACCCTTACCGGTAGGCTGAGCGATGAACGGGTGAGAAAAAGTTTCCGGCCGGCACCAGGCATAGCCGTAATAATCTTCAGTACCGGTTCCTATACATGAGGGAAAGGTATCATCATCAACAAAGATCTTTTCATCACCTTCGCCCCACCAGGCATCTGCAGTATTGAACACCGTTAACGCATCACCCACATAAAGTCCCTGTCCCTTAAGGGTTACATAGTTAACATCGAAATGCCAGCTATCGATTTGCTTTTCTTCAGGAAGGTAACTGCTTAGATGATGGTATTCATGCCATGAGGTTCCGAAATACATACTTGATCTGTTCCATGCATAGTCGGAGATATGTACAGCAGCATCCAAAGTTATTTTTTGACTTCCATAGTTAATTATTTTTATCAGGCACTTTTCGCGGAATGGCATAACCCACCGCGATATCATCAAGCCATCCTGGCTTACTTCACTATACCATGTATTGGATTGATAAATCTGATATCCTGTACCAAAAAAATCACCGATGGGACACCATACTGTTTGTTTACCATCGAATGAAACGGCTAGCACAGTTGAGCGCAAGGCCTGGTTGATATCTTTAGCATCCAGGTTGATCAATAATTTTCTGATGGCCTGGTCCTTACTTTCAAGATTAAATATTAATGTATCTTCCGGATGTAAAATTATTGACTTCGGGTATCTTTTTGTTTGACTAATATCAATATCAGGGTTTTTCAGGCTCTCTGCCGTACTTTTTATAACAGATACTGCCCTGTCAAGAACCTCCCGGGAGAAGCTTTCTACCTGAGTTCCCTTTTTATATGTTCGATAGTTGATGTTATAATAAACACTGGGTTTACGATGGTTATCATCAATTTTAACCGAATCACATTCATACGTGATCTTGCAATGTTTTGCATAGGGGAGGGGCAGGTAGAGGTTGTGACCGCGCCGCTGGTAATCGGTTTTTGGAGAAACAGAGGTGCTCAGTGGTTCTTCTGCCAGCAATCCACCGCTCAATACTTTCAATACACTATCTTCAATAACCGGTTCCGGTTTGTTGTCAATATAAATCCGCATGGTACCTTCTGAAGCCCCTGTACCGGCAAAAGTCATCCAGTATCGAACAATAGCACCGGGTCCGTCAGTATCAAGTAGCACAAATTCACGTCTGCCGTTATTTGTTTCCTCACGGATAAAATGTGTATAGTCACTGTTGGCAAACCATCCTTCCTGGTCAGCACTGATACTTCTTTGGTCATAACTACTATATTGTTTGATGGTATAGGCAGGTTCAGGGAAATGTGTCAGCGTTTCTCTGTCTGTCATTTCTTGAAGAAGCGATTCAAGGGTGATTTTTTCATTTGTGCAGGAACTTAAAACTGCAAGTACAATGACTAAAACAGATTGGATGAAGCTTTTTTTCTTCATGATCATGTTTATTCTTCCGTAATAAATTTCTGAACGATCTTACCACTTTCTTTGTCTTTGAGGATCAGTTTTATTTGTCCGTCGGGCATGCGTTCTTTTTTTATAAGCAGGTACTGATCATCTATCATAGATTCGGCATCACTTTTTTCTGTTGTTTCAGTTTCACCACGCCACACTTCCAGGTTAACCGGTTCCCATTTTTTGGATTTTACAGAATTGTAACAGGCATCCATAATAGCATTAACAATATATCCATCATAGAATGATTCCATGGGTTCTCTGTTTTCATCAATTGCATTGAACATATCATGAAACATTGTTATATATCCCATCTCATGTGCTTCATCTCCAACCGGAAACAGCCAACCCGTATCACTTTCGCTTTTCTCGGCAACGTATCCTCCTTTTCCTCCGGTTGTAAACATCTCAAAACCTGTTCTCAGGAAATGGTTAAGCCAGATGGTACCTTCAGTCCCTGAAACTTCATCGCGAAGATCCATGCCACCACGAAATCCCCAGCTTACTTCAAATTGTCCTATCGACCCATTCTCAAAACGAATAAGACCTATCCCATGATCTTCAGCATCAATAGGATGAACCAGTGTGTCAGCCCAGCACATAACTTCAACAGGTTTGATCCTTTTTCCGATAAAATTTCTTGTTATCTCAATGCAGTGGCAGCCCAGGTCAACGATTGCACCACCTCCTGCCTGCTCATTGTCCCAGAACCAATCGCTATGCGGGCCTGAGTGAGCTTCCCTTGACCGGCACCACAGGACTTTTCCGATAGCTCCATTTTGAACAGATTCAAGTGATTTCAATGTTTTTGGCGGATAGATCAGATCTTCAAGGTAACCATTGAAAACATCCGCTTTCTCTACTGCATCAAGCATTTCTTTTGCTTCTGCTGCATTTCTGGCAAGTGGTTTGGTGCACAAAACAGCCTTGCCTGCCTTCGCTGCAGTTAATACTGCTTCTTTATGCAGATTGTTCGGAATACCGATTACAACTACATCTGTATCCGGATCATAAATTGCTTCAGTTATATTGTCTGTCCATTTGGGGATATTCCAGTCTTTGGCAAACTGTTTTGCTTTTTCGCCATTACGGGAATAGACCATATGTACCCTGTCCATACCTCTCTGGTTGTGTAGGGTCATTGTATAAAACATGCCGATTAAACCGGTACCCAGCATTGTAATTTTGTGTTCTTTTGACATAGTGGTTTGCTTTTTGTTTAGGGTTAAATGTACACAATATTTTAGTTATGAAATAGAATTCACAAGGATAAAGTGTATTGGAATAATGGAAGAATGAAATAGTGGAATGATGGAATAATGGAAT
>JADFUQ010000191.1 GCA_015222065.1 Bacteroidota bacterium | reverse complement strand
GGGATTCGAACCCTCGGTACTGTTTCACACAGCACACACGCTTTCCAGGCGTGCACCTTCAACCGCTCGGTCACCTCTCCTCTATCTCTATTTGAACCACACGGATTCAGGCGGCACAAAATACGAAAAATATATATAAAAAAAGAGTTTATAAATTTTATTTCCAAACATAAGACTTTAGTAATCTGAATTATTCCCTAATAACAGGGATTTAAATTCGTTAAACAATTAATAGGGGAAAGTACATTTAATTGTATCGGAATTTAATGTTTATGGCTTGAAAGCGGCTAATTTCATTATACTTTGCATTTTTAAGTCGGCAATCTGAAGACTGGGCTATTTATACTTTTCAGGATTTTGAATCATGTGATTAAGTATGTGTTATAATTGTTTGATTGTTATTTACTTTTTTGTGGACTGCTGACTGTGGACTATTAAGTATTTATTTATGAAACTTGAAAATTATCCGCCAGCTGGCGGATCAATCAATTTTGTGAAACTATGTTCTTATTCAGTTTAAATAATTTTGTGGCGTTTTGAGTAGTAATATCAGCAATTTTTTCAATGGTTATATTGTGAAGTTCGGCGATCTTTCGCGCGGTATAAACCATGTATGAGCTTTCATTTCTTTTTCCGCGTTTTGGAACAGGTGCCAGGTAAGGAGAATCAGTTTCAAGAACAATATGTTTTATGTCAATATTTTTTATTACCACATCAAGTCCGGCGTTCTTAAAAGTAATAATCCCGCCTATGCCAAGTTTGAATCCCATTGCTATGGCACGGTGAGCCTGATCTAAATTACCGGTAAAACTATGAAATATCCCTTTTGGGTAATCAGGCTTAAATTCATCAAGTATTTGAAATACCTCATCAAATGATTCCCTGATATGGATAACTACAGGTAACTGATTATCGATAGCCAGAGTAATTTGTTCTCTGAAAGCTTTCATTTGTTCTTTTCTGTAGGTATTATCCCAATAAAGGTCAATGCCAATTTCACCTATAGCAATAAAGTTCTCTTTATGAAGATACTCCCGAACTTTTTTAAGTATATCCCGGTAGTTTTTTTTCACCGAGGTTGGGTGAAGCCCCATCATAGGAAAGCAAAAATCAGGATATTTATTTACAAGAACCATCATTGGTTTAACTGACCGGGTATCTATATTGGGAAGACATATTTTCTCTATCCCATCCCGGATAGCTCTGTTTATTACCTCATCACGATCATTATCGAATTCAGGTAAGTACAGATGTGAGTGAGTGTCAACGAATTGCATAGCGAGTTTTTTTATGTGCTAAAATATGAAAAAAAGCTGCTTCATTTTAAAAACAGCATTTTCTCATTAATAAATCATTTTTAACTTTATGTTGTAAAATACATACGAAGGTGAAGTTTTTTAACTTCGAAAAAGAAAAAATATTGAAGATTATAATACATTTGTAGGAACTATAAATATTTTTTTTGCATGTACGTTAAAAAAGAAAATCGACCTGTACTCAAAGAAAATACAGTTATTTTACTAATTACTCAAATAAAATTATTTGTTTGTTATCCTCAAAAAAAGTTAATACTAAATTAAAAACTATTTTAAAATGGATCCACGAGTAGAACAATTTATGTCTCAGATCATAGCAAAGAATCCTGCTGAAGAAGAATTTCATCAGGCTGTACAGGAGGTGGCTGAATCTCTTGTTCCTTTTGTTGAAGAGAATCCCAAGTACAAACATGCAAAAATCCTTGAAAGGATTGCTGAACCGGAACGTGTTATTCTTTTCAGGGTTCCATGGCTGGATGATAAAGGGGAAGTTCAAATTAACAAAGGTTACCGTATTGAAATGAACAGTGCGATCGGACCTTACAAAGGGGGATTGCGTTTTCATCCTACAGTAAGTCTTGGAATTCTGAAATTCCTGGCTTATGAACAGGTATTTAAGAATAGTTTAACAACTCTGCCAATGGGTGGTGGGAAAGGAGGGTCTAATTTTGATCCAAAAGGTAAATCAGACAATGAGGTAATGCGTTTCTGTCAGAGTTTTATGACTGAACTTTTCAGGCATATTGGGCCGAACACAGATATTCCTGCGGGTGATATTGGAGTTGGTGGCAGGGAAATCGGATTTCTTTTCGGACAATACAAAAGATTAAGAAATGAATTTACGGGTGTTTTAACCGGTAAAGGGATCGAATGGGGCGGTAGTCTGATCAGACCTGAGGCAACCGGATACGGAACCGTTTATTTTGCTGAGGAAATGCTTAAAACCCGCGGACAAAGTCTTAAAGGGAAAATCATTACTATATCAGGATCAGGTAATGTTGCCCAGTTTGCTACAGAAAAAGCTACAGAATTAGGAGCCAGGGTTGTTACATTATCTGACTCATCCGGATATATTTATGATCCTAATGGTATAGATTCCGATAAGCTGGCTTTTGTAATGGAACTGAAAGATATTAAAAGAGGCAGAATAAAGGAATACGCCGAAAAATATGGTGTTGAATATTTTGAGGGACAGAGGCCGTGGGGCGTAAAATGTGATATCGCACTTCCATGTGCAACACAAAATGAAATTAATGAAGAAAATGCAAAAACACTGGTTAATAATAACTGTTTTTGTATTTCAGAAGGAGCAAATATGCCTTCTACTCCGGAGGCAATTGAAGTCTACCTGGAAAACAAAATCCTTTATGGACCCGGGAAAGCAGCAAATGCTGGTGGTGTAGCCGTTTCCGGATTGGAAATGACACAAAATTCCATGCGTTTGCTATGGACCAGACAAGAAGTAGATAAAAAGCTTAAGCAAATCATGATTAATATTCATGAAACCTGTGTTAAGTATGGAAAAGAAAAGGATGGAACTATTAATTATGTTAACGGAGCAAACATTGGAGGATTTGTTAAAGTTGCCGATGCTATGTTAGCACAGGGTGTAGTTTAGTTTCTTTTTGAATAAGGATCATTAGGGTTTCTGACAAATTATGATTGGTTCAGGATAATTTGCATCAAAAGATATTGATAGAAAGGGGATATCAGTTTTTTAACACTGGCAGTAGGTGAAATAAGTGATATCCCTACATTTTACCACGTAATCAATGATTTTCTTTTCTTTCCATCCATAATTATTTTCAAAGGCTTGTCGCAACGAACATGCCGAAAATATTTGGTTTTTCCTACCAGTTTCTGTTTTTCCAATACGTCCCACCGGATAAAATTTTTCATGGAGGTATGATCTATTGAAAAATAGCCAATATTCATTGAAGTGAGATTATGAAAGAAATGAGAACCCAGTGATGCATCCAATGGAAAATCCTTCATGCTCATTTCCACAATGACTTTTGCATTGGATATTTGAGGCCATACCACAGGTATTCCAATAAACCTGTCGCGTGTTCCCCACCTTCCCGGGCCAATTAAAATGTAGTTGCGTTTCGTATCAAGCATTTTCTGGTTAAGACCTTCGATTTCAGTTGTCATTTCAAGTGTCTTGGGTTTATCAAATTTATTTTTATCAATAAAAATGACATCATAAATATCTTCTATTATACCATTTCCCATGCTTCTTTCAGAATATAACAAAACCTTATCCTTCTCAATTTTATCCAGATCGATTTTATGATTTGTATCAGTTCCCACCAAAGGTTTTATTTGTAGCAGGTAAAACGAAGCTTTCCCATTTTCATCCTTATTAAGATTTACCGCGTATTCTATTTCAACCGGTGAACCCAATGCTTCTCTTATAATATTGAGAATAAACCTGATGGTTTGAGCCAGAGGAATATAATCATACTTTAAGATATCGGCAAAGTTGATAACTCTTGGACCTTTGATATCAAGCCCGGGGGTAATATTGTCATTTTCAGAATTATATACTGAGGCGCAATGTTTTAAAGTACCATGTTTTTCTGATTCGCTAATATCCAGTTTAATCAAGCCAGCATTTTCGCCTTCCAACAGGTTAATATCTTTTATGTCCATATTTACAGCGTAAAAATAAACCTGAGAGTTTCTTACTTGATCATTTATTGCGGATATCTCTAACCCCGGGTAAGAAGGGGAAAACCGATGGGCTTTTTCGCCGGCAACAACATATTGTCCTAAACCTACTGCTGCAACTGCAAATCCTTCTTCGGGTTGCATATGAGCTACAGGATAATAGTTATGTGATTGAGATGTACCACTGATATGCGGATAAAAATAATCACCGAACTGATTTCCCACTACTTCCTGCAGGACGATTGCCATTTTTTCCTGGTCGATATTATAGTTGATTGCCTTGAAATAGGTACGTGCATTTTTTGAATAGATTGATGCATACACCAGCTTGATTGCATCAGCAGTTTGTTTAAACCGAACATTAAAATCAGAATGATTATTTGGAAGGATGTAAGTTCCGAAAACACCCGAAAAAGGTTGAGTCAGGGAATCTTCAAACAAGCTGGAAGAACGGACTGCAATGGGTTTGGTGATTAATTTCAATAAGATTTTCAATTTCTTTTCGAGGTTATAGGATATTGAACTTTTCAGGAAAAGTTGTTTAATTTTCTCATAATCCTGTCCGTTTTGTAACTTTTCATACAAATGGTTTCTTTCAAGGAAGATATCAAATTCATCCGTGCCGATAATTGACGTTATGGGAGTTTTGATATTAATGTGAGGTGTTAATTGAACAAAATCGAAATTATAAATTAATGTATTAACGAAAGCCAGTCCTCTTCCCTTTCCACCCAGGGAGCCGGCTGCAATACTAACAATATTGCTTTCATCCACTACGGATAATTCGTCAAACGTGACAATTTTACCTCTTTCCTGTTCCCTTCTTCTTTTTCGAATAATATTAATAAGAAATTCCCGAAGTTCTTTCAGATTCTTAAAATCAGAAATCTTCACTGGATTGATAATCTTTGCTATTTCGACTTCTCCACGGGCCATTAACCACAACGAAAAATGGTTTTTCATAGCATGATAGATAAGAGAATCCTCAGGAATCGTTTTCAGATAGGACTCGAATTCTTTCATGGACTTTGCCACGGCAATCTGGCGTCCCTGATTATCGCGGTAAACAAAGTGCCCAAATCCCAAATAATAATTTATAAAACTTTTCAGATCATGAAATAGAGTTTCGGAATTTTTATTGATAAAAGTTGAATTGAGTTTATGCGCAAATTTGGCATTTTCGGGATCGTGTGATTGTAAGACAGTTGGCAGGTTTTTTAGTTCCTTTTTCACAAACTGGATTAAATTGAAACCCGCATTTTCATTGAGTTTCCCGTCTTTTGGAAATCTCACGTCTGAAATTACACAGAGAAGATAATCCTTATACTTATTGATTACCGTTAAAGCTTCCTCAAAATTTACTGCCAATAAAATTTTAGGTCTGGCTCTGAGTTTTAATACTTTATAAAACTCATCAGTACCGACATCCTCAATTAACCGTTTCGTCTGCTCGAGCACCAATCCATAAAGCATCGGAAGATAACGCGAATAATAATCAGAAGAGTCTTCAACCAATAAAATAACCCTTGTAAAGCCAATTTTAGTATCATTTTCAACATTGACCTCATCTTCTAGCAACTTAACCATTGCAAAAAATATATTGGATTCTCCTGTCCAGACAAAATACCGGTCAAACTGTGCTAATTTCTTTTTTTCAGCCTCAATTAAAGGTATATCATTGCTATTGTTAAGCAAAAAGAATGTAGGGATATACGGGTATTTCTCTTTTATTTTTCTGCAAAGTTTCAGAGGTGTTTTCTTATCCACGCCCAACATCAGGATAATCAGGTCGAAATGTCTTAATTTTAGTCGCTCAAAGGCTTCTTCTTCAGAGGAAACACCAGTCACCCTTGGCATCGAGGTTAGATTCAAATGATAATATTCTCCAAGAATGTGATCAGAAAACCGACCCTCCCCTTCAATGGTATATGCATCATACAGATTTGCAACAAGGAGGATTTCTTTTACTTTAAAAGGCATCAGATCATGGAACAGATCTCTGTCGGCATTATTTCTATCGAGGAACTTCTGAAGCAGCTGTCGGCTGGTTAGAGATTTTACCTCCTCTTTTGTGCTTTCCAATTGCAGAGATTCCTGTAATTTGGTTTTCCGGATGATTTCCCGTGCCTTGATACTATTGATAAACCCTGAAATAATATTCCCCAGGTTTTCAATCAAATGGCGTTCTTCTTTCAGGAAAGGGCCTTCATTCTCTTCAGGAAATTGCTTAAGATAAATTACTTCAATAAGGCCTTTCTGATCATCAATGGTTTTAAATTCATGAGTTTGAGCCCATTTGGTTTTCTTGAAATTGGGAGTTTTATATTCGATATCATTAAAAAGAATACGGCAAACTGTATAATCAGGAAATTGCCAGGCTTTCGGAATAATTAATGCGATTTGATGTAAGGTTTCCTCAATGGATTTTCCTTCTCTTATGATAGCCGTGGTTTGGTTTATACATGCCAGTTCCTTTAACCGCTCGTGTCTTTCAGCAAGTAATTTCTGATACCTTTTATTTAAATCAAATGACTTATCCATAAACTTTATAAAGGTAACGGTTTTTTTTTTGAAGGCCTATCATGAATTATTCCTATTTCTTGCTATATTAATAAATTATTGCTAATTAGCCTGCATTATTCTCCGACAAGCCGTGATTTCGTTTCGCTTAATATGCAGAAAAATTATTGAATTTTTAGTTTAATCAATAATTTTGTATTGTTTTATCTTGGAGAGCAGGGTAACACGTGAAATTCCAAGAATTTTCGCTGCTTTTGATTTATTACCGTTAGTATAGGATAAAACTTTTCTCAGATGATTTTTTTCTACTTCTTTTAATGAAGAAGGTGCTGTGTCATCAATAAGATCAGTGGAGGCACTCATATTTTCCATACAATAACCGGGAAGTGATTTCATTTGTATTTCATTGCTTGATTCAATAACAATAGCACTGTTTATTAAGTTCATTAGTTCTCTGACATTACCCGGGAAAGAATAATTTTTCAAACAATTAATAACCGGTTTTGATATTTTCTTAATTTCTTTATTATATTTTTTATTAAACTTTTTTAAGAAATAATTAGCCAACAGAGCAATATCTTCTTTTCGATTTCTTAGCGGAGGGAGTTTTATTGAATTAATGTTCAGTCTGAAAAACAGATCTTTCCGGAAATTCCCGGTGTTAATTTCTTCAAATAAATTTTTATTTGTTGCTACAATTATTCTAAGATCTACTTTTAAATTTTTGGTTGATCCTAATTTATAAAATTCCTCTTCCTGCAGTACCCTGAGAAGTTTTACCTGGATTGGCAGAGAAAGTTCGCCAATTTCATCTAAAAACAGTGTTCCACCATCAGCTTCTTCAATAAATCCTGTTTTGTTTTTCTCAGCACCTGTAAAAGCACCTTTTTCGTATCCGAAAAATTCGGACGAGAATAATTCATTAGCGAATGTCCCGGCATTTACTGCCACGAATTTTTTATTTCTCCTGTTGCTTATTTTATGAATAGCTTCTGCAATTAATTCTTTACCCGAACCACTTTCGCCCCATATTAAAATACTATTATCAGTAGCTGCAAATTTTTCAACATAATGAAAAATATTTATCATTTCGTCATTCTGTGTAATTATCTTACTGAATGCTTCTTTATGTTCCAAACCACTGAAAGAAGGTTTTTTAAATTTGGCTCCTGTTTTATATAGTTCTTTCTTTTTAACTACTGAGTTCAGTGTTGCCAACAATTTCTCTTCATTAACAGGTTTCAACATATAGTCAAAGGTTCCCAGTTTCATTGCGGAAATAGCAAGATCAATATCCTCAACCCCTGTTAAAACAATTGTGGTTATATTTATTTCTTTTTCTTTTATGTATTTTAGAACATCCAGACCTGTAACATTTGGCATATCCATATCAAGGAGTAATACATCAAAATCTGCTTTATCCAAATATTCAAATGCTTTTCTGCTATCCTGCAAAGTTTGGATTTCAAATTTGCCCGACTGAAGCAGGAAAACGTTCAGGAAATTTAATATTGCCTGATTATCATCTATTACGAGTACTTTTGGCATTATTTTTTTTGTTGAATAACCGGGATATGGATTGTGAAAGTTGTTCCAGAACCTAATTTACTTTCAACGTTAATTGCTCCATTGTGTTCCTTAATAATTCCATATGAGATTGATAGTCCCAAACCTGTTCCGCCTTCATTTCTTTTTGTTGTAAAAAACGGATCGAAAATATTCTTTCTTGTTTCTTCATCCATTCCTTCCCCGTTATCTGTGATTTTTATTATTATTTCATTTTTAGATTTATCATGCCTGGTTTCAACATTTATTAAACCGTTCTCATCTTTAATTGCCTCTGAAGCATTAATAATTATGTTCATAAGCACCTGTTCCAATTTCCGGATGTTACCATTAAATTTTGGGATATTAGGAGAAAGTTTAAGTTCGATATTCGCGTTGGATTTTATATACTTTTGAGTAAAAGTAAGGTGTTCTTTGATTAAATGATTAATATCAACGCTTTCCAACAAAGTTTCTTCATCTTTCTTTGCAAAATTTCGCAGGTCCATTACAATTTTTTTTGTCCTGTTAGCACCATCAATCATATCATTGAGCAAAACAGAGAAATTCTCTTTGAAAACATCATAATCCAGACGGGCTATTTTTTTGTCCTTATTCTCAGCATAATAATTATCCAATATTGGGAGAATATCATTAAATGCCTCACTGATTATTTTTAAATTTCCCAGAATGAAGGTGTTTGGATTATTAATTTCATGGGCAATGCCTGCAACTAATTTTCCAAGTGACGCGAGTTTATATGATTGCTGAAGTTGAGATTCTATTTTTTTATTCATTGTAACATCCCTGCATACTTCCAGAACCCTGTCTGTTTCACCCTTTTTGTTATGAATTGGATATGACCTGAGCAAGAAATACTGATTGAACCACTTCCTCTCAAAAATATTATTTTTGCCACTTTTAAAAGTTAAAGATGCAGGACAGTTATCACATCTACTCTCCGAATTAAATAATTTCCTATGACATTTTCCCGAATTTCCAATATCCTCCTTATTCGACATTATTATGTTATAATTCTTATCTATTACAACTATCCTGTCGGTGATAGCACTAAAAAATGTTTTAAGTTTTTCAGTACTTTCATAACATTTTTCAGTGACCTTTACTAATTCTTTATTTTTTAATAATAATTTTTTCTTTTGGTTTTCAATATCTTTCTTTTTTTCATTTTTTTCTATTGCCCTGGAAATTTTCCCTGAAATTTCATCAATCAATTTTTTTTCTTCTTTCAGAAAACCGCCTTCAATGTGTAAATTTACTATAATCTCTCCCCTTATTTTCCTGTTCAGAATTATATCTGCATTTAATTTGTTATAAATTTTCCTGTTATCTTTTTTCCCATATGATTTTCCGTCTATTATCAAATTCACATTAACAAATTCAGGGAATTGAAATCCCTCTTCCATGTGACAAGTGATTCTTTCAAACGTTTCTTCCAGGTTTTTTGAAGTTTCAATATCTCTGCTTGTGTTATATAAACTTTCAAGTTCCTTAACTCTTTCCTTCAGATCATGTTCAATATTGCTAATCTGAATTACTTCATCTTTCATTGACAGGATGACATTTTTATTAGTGTTTGTAGGGAAAATAATAAACTCATCTTGTATTTTGTTGAATTTAAATGCAATAGCCTTTTGGGACTCCCTGGCTTTATTTATGCTGTTTTTTAAGCGATATTGTTCACT
Organism: Bacteroidota bacterium; assembly: GCA_015222065.1. Classification (GTDB taxonomy): domain Bacteria; phylum Bacteroidota; class Bacteroidia; order Bacteroidales; family VadinHA17; genus JADFUQ01. The sequence continues at coordinate 570 of JADFUQ010000191.1, read as the reverse complement.
TTGTTCTGGGAAATCTTTTGAAAATATTTCATCAACAGATATTTCTGAATTTAAAAGAACCTTATTTATTTCGTCACCTGCGAATACAATTTTATTGTTTTTATCAAATATTAAGATATTGTGAATAAATTCAGTAACCAAATTATATTTTGTTAAATCAACCATGTTAATCTTATATTAGATTACATTTAATATTTTTTTTATAAAATTTTTCTGAATAAAGTATATCCGGTTTTTTCGGATCAAAAGTAACTAAATCAATATCATAAACGGAAAATTTTGCTTTTTTATTTTTTGTATAATACTCGTCTTTTAAAAGGTTTTTATTCCAGAAGTCATTCTGTTGACAACCAAAATAGAACCTGTTGATCAGTTTAATTTCATTAAATATCTCTTCGGGAGATTGGTAATTAAAGTTACAACCAAGATTATTCGCTAATTGCTCAATCAGTTGCCGGTTTTTTAATTTGTTTTTAACAGGAATTATCTGTTTTGTTTTCTGGATTTTTGTATCACAATTAGTAAAAGTTCCGGTGTCCTCTATATACGATGCTGCCGGTAAAAAAACAT
>JADFUQ010000190.1 GCA_015222065.1 Bacteroidota bacterium | reverse complement strand
TTACGTCTTTTAATTACCTGGTGATTTTGGTTTTTATTATGGGCGTTTTTTCAACAGTCTTATTGGTTTATACTAACCACAATAAAGAAATGGAAAATAGAAAAGTGGTTGCGGTAAGTTTAGGGACTGAAAGAGATCCGGTGGCTGAGTTATTCTTTAAAGAATTGGACACAGAAATACAGAATGATCAGCAAATTGTTGAAATATTGAAAAAAAGGGCATTTTCTGACGGAGATGAGGATGAGATATATGACATTCTGAAAAATAAGTACTTTAAAGGATTCTGGGAAAAATATGATCTTTCTATTGTTATTTGCCATGAAAATTCCGGCCTTATTGTCAATGGTCAGGAAAAGGATAATTGTTTTAGCTTTTTCAATGAGTTGTTAGAAAGTGAAGGTAATCCGTTAAGTGAAACCTGCTTTACCTATTTGGGATCAACAGCCGGCAGGATACGATACTTTGGAGTATTCTACTTTTTATGTGAACAAGACGGTAAGGAAAACGGGCTGTTTATTGAAATAAATTCCAAAATCCGTTATGCTCAGCAGGGTTACCCGGAATTATTATTAGATGAAGAATTAATCAGAGATATGGGAATAAAAAATTATTCGTCTGCAAAGTATTATAAAGGAAAACTAATTAGTCAAAGTGGAGAATTTCCATATAGTCTGGCTTTTTTTGATAACACAAACGAACAGGAATTCGAATTTAAATATTTTGGCGGATATGAACATCTTATTTATTGTATAGATTCACAAAATATTATTATTGTTGGGAAACCCAGGATAACGTTTGTTGATTATCTAATTACATTTTCATATCTGTTTGTTTTCCTGATTGTTTTGTTATACTTCACCAGGGTATTAATACAGCTACCGCATATAACCGGCTCTAGACAATTTGATTTTAAAAGTAAAATACAATGGTCCTTGCTCCTTATACTGATTATCTCATTATTATCAATTGGCGGTGGTGCAATTTTTTTAAGTATACAGCAATATAAAGATGAACATTTTAACAACCTCAGCGAGAAAATGCAATCGGTATATGTTGAACTGGAACACAAATTAAGTTTTGAAAATTCGCTGGTTTCAGGATGGAGTTCTGATCAATATCCAACTCTGGACGATCTGTTGAGAAAATTCTCAAATGTATTTTATTCAGATATAAATTTGTATGACAGTGGGGGAAATTTACTGGCTACTTCACGTTCGGAGATTTTCAGTAAAGGTCTTATTGGCGAAAAAATGAACATTGAAGCTTATGAACAGTTGAAAGTAAACAAAATGACTGAGTTTATACATAATGAAGCAATTGGTAACCTTCATTTTATGTCAGGTTATGTGCCTTTTACCAATTATGAGAATAAGTTGCTGGCATATTTGAACCTGCCCTATTTTTCACGTGAAGACGTTCTTGCAGGTGAAATTTCAAAACTAGTGGTTGGCATTGTCAATTTTTCAGTGGTGCTTATCTTACTTATAATGGGTCTTGCAGTTTTTATCTCAACCAGGATAACCAATCCGCTTAGGATGATACAAAAAGAGTTCAGTAAAATTGAGTTGGGGAAAGAAATAAAGTCTATTCACTACGAGGGTGATGATGAGATTGGTAGCCTTGTTAGTGAATATAACCATATGGTTATAGAGTTGGCAAGAAGTGTTGAGATGCTTGCAAAATCAGAAAGAGAATCTGCATGGAGAGAAATGGCAAAACAAATTGCTCACGAGATAAAAAATCCTTTGACACCTATGAGGCTAAGTGTTCAACAACTTCAGAAGGCATGGGATGATAAATCTCCTAAATGGGATGAATATTTAAATAAATTTTCAAATAACCTGATTGAACAAATTGAACATTTATCATCCATTGCATCGGAATTTTCAAATTTTGCAGAAATACCTAAATCAAAGGGTGAAGTGGTAAATGTAATAACCAAAATAAGGAAATCGGTTGAACTGTTTTCTAACAAGGGAAACATTGATTTTAAGATAGATCTTAATAGTAATAATAAGGTGTTTATTTATTTCGATAAAGAAAAAATGGTTCAGGTATTTTCAAATCTGATTAATAATGCAATCCAGTCAATTCCGGATGACAGAAGAGGTAAAATTACAATAAGCCTTGATATTAGTGATAAAAATGTTCTTATTAAAATCGCTGATAATGGATCAGGAATACCTAAAAAGATTGGCGATAAGCTCTTTGAACCAAATTTTACAACGAAAACCAGTGGAATGGGATTAGGATTAGCTATAGTGAAAAACATAATGGAAGATGCAGGTGGAAGGATATGGTATGAAACAGAGATTGGGACAGGGAGTACTTTTATAATTGAGATGCCTTTATATATACCGGGTAAGGATGCCCCTGTTTCAGATTAATCTAAAAATATGCAGAATGAAACTTACTGTTCTTAATGAGAATGTTGCCGGAAATGACTGTTCAGCGGAGCACGGACTTTCCTATTTTATTGAAGATGATACAAACCTTTTATTTGATACCGGTCCTTCGGATGTGATAATCAGAAATGCTGAAAAGTTAAAAATTGATCTTGATAAAATTCCAACAGTTGTTTTGAGCCACGGGCATTGGGATCATGGAAATGGATTGTTATATCTTAAAGACAAAAAACTTATTACTCATCCTGAATCATTTTCTTTTAAACATCGAAGAGGGAGTAAAGTAACAAATGGTTTACCAATAACCCTTAGAGAGGCAAAAGAGCGATTTAATCTTATTTTGACACGTGATCCCTATCCTGTATCCGAAAATATAACATTTTTAGGGGAGATCCCCAGGATAAATGATTTTGAATCAAAAACCACATCCTTCATAAAAGAAGACGGTTCTCCGGATTTTATGCCGGACGATTCAGCACTGGCAATAAATTCTCCCAAAGGATTGATAGTGGTAACCGGTTGCTCTCATTCCGGAATTTGTAATATTGCAGAACATGCACGGTATGTAATGGGCAGTGATAAGGTTTATGCAGTTATCGGAGGTTTTCATTTAAAGAAAGATGATAAAGTGCTTGAAAAAACCATTAACTATTTCAAGAAACTTAAGGTTGAGCATTTATATCCGTCACATTGTACAGAATTACCTGCTCTTGCAAGGTTTTACTGTGAGTTTGGAATTATGCAGCTATTGTCCGGTGATATTTTGACATTCTAATAAATTAGGGAATTAAACCGCAGTTATAAGTGACTAAAGTGACTAAATGAAGAAGTGTCTAAAGTTATAAGTGACTGAAGTGACTAAAGTTAAAACTTCTTCTCAACTTTAGTTCACTTTAAGTACTGATTAGTTACATTTATTTTAATAAGAAGGAGAATAACTTTCCTTCTGTTTTTATCGTATATAAAATTATCATAGCATTATTGTAGTAAGGTCGTGTCAACGATAAACATACGGGTGAGTTATTGTATGTAGGATATATTGTGATGCAGTGTTGCAGTATTGCAGTGATGCAGTATGAAGAGCAAAGAGCAAAGGATTCCGTGAAAGCATAGTTAACTTATAACTTTTAACCACAGTGAAATATGCTCCTCCGTCGCATTTCACGTGGCAATCTTTTGCCTTTTTACTTTTGATTTGATAGTATGGGTTACCAGAAACTTTTTTTTTTGAAAAGAAATAAGTAATATTTATCTATATTTGTTACCATATCATACACAGTTTTTTTTAACTAAATGACAAGAAATATAATCAAACAAGCTATAATTTTCTTTTCTGTTTTTTTCTTTTCATTTTGGTTTTCATACCACGGGAAAGCACAAACTTCTATTTCAGGTATTGTTAACAGCTATATTGATGTTACCGGTATAATTGATGCAGATGAACTGACAGTTAGTGATGCTTCAGCATTTAGCCCCGGTGATACAGTCTTACTGATACAGATGAAAGGTCTTGCGATAAACAACACAAATGATGCTAATTTTGGATCAAGACAGAATGTTTATTCAGCCGGTAAATATGAAGTGATAATAATAGCTTCTATAAGCGGAGACGATATTACTTTAGCCAGTGATATGACCAATTCATACGATGTAAATGGCCATATGCAAATGGTCAGAGTTCCCGGGTATGATAATGCAATAGTTACGGGTAATCTTACATGTCCTGTATGGGATACTATTTCTGGCACAGGTGGTGTGGTAGCGTTGATAGTTGGAAACAAACTTTCTTTGGAAGCAGATATAGATGTAACAGGCATGGGGTTTTTGGGGGCTCAACCCTATACTCCCTCAGATGTTTTGTGTACAACAAATAACGTTTTCTATTTCCCTGCCAGTTCGGACAGTGCCGGATATAAAGGAGAAGGAGTTGTAAGTTATATTTTGGACAATACTCATCCGTTGAATGGAGATTATGCCAAGGGTAAAGGGGCTTTCTTTAATGGAGGAGGAGGAGGTAACGGAAAATATTCCGGTGGGGGCGGTGGAGCTAATGGAGGTACCGGTGGTTTAGGTGGAAGACAAAGAGAAACTTGTGTATTTTACTCACTGGCTAGTGGTATTGGAGGAAAATCTATTCCAAATGAAATAGGCACTTTTAATGCGCAAAAACTGATCTTTATGGGAGGTGGCGGAGGTGCTTCTACCCAACTTACCGATGGAGATGGAACTGCCGGTGGTAACGGAGGGGGTATTGTAATTATTATGGCAGATACTATTATTGGAAACGGACACTATATTAAAGCAAACGGTCAGACAGTTGTTGATATTACAAATGACACGGGAGGCGCCGGGGGAGGAGGAGCAGGGGGAACAATACTACTTGATGTAAAGGGTTATAAAGGTTCAACACTGAATGTTCAGGCTTTGGGTGGTAATGGCGGTGGATCAGAAGCTGCCTCGGGTAGTTGTACAGGCCCGGGAGGAGGAGGTGGTGGTGGAATAGTCTGGTATTCACAGGCTGTATTACCTACAGAAATTAATTTAGGAGTCAATGGAGGTACATCCGGAAGCGGAAATTGTCCTCTCTTTGGCCAGTCAGACGGAAATATTGGTACTACTGTCGCTAATTTGAAAGTACCTCTTACCGGATTTTTATTCAATTCAATATTTTCGATCCAGACGGAGGAACTGAATGATACTATATGTGAGGAAGATATTCTTCCTAAACTTCTGGGAACATCACCACGCGGGGGCACAACCCCCTATCAATACCGCTGGGAAAGCAGTACCGATAATCTGATCTGGAATCTGGAGCAGGACTTTGGGGTCGGTGGAGAAGATTATAATCCTCTCTCAGTAATGATTGATACTACTTATTACCGGCGTACGGTGAGAGATAATTCAGCCCCTGCGATTATTGATATCAGCAAAACAGTTACAATAATAGGCCAACCCAAAATTGAACAGAACTCTCTGAACTTTGATAGCATAATCTGCCAGAACCAGATGCCAAATACAATAATTCCTGAGTTCTCTTCACCAATTGGCGGCGATGGCACATATTTTTATTTATGGGAACAGAGTACTGACGGGATAAATTTTGCTGATGCACCAAATGTGAATGACACGGATACTTATCAACCTCCTGTTCTTTCAGTAGCTCAAACTTATTATTACCGGCGGTTTGTTTATTCAGGAAAATGTTCACATATAAGTGATACTGTAACAATAACTGTTTTACCCTCAATATCAAACAATGCTATTTCTGCCGATCAAACAATTTGTGAGGGTAGTGTTTTCCTCTTACTTATTGGTGCTGATCCGTCAGATGGTGATGGAGTTTATACCTATAAGTGGATAGAAAGTATTGATGAAAGTATCTGGGTCAGTGCATACGGTCCCGATGCGGGTAAAAATTATTTGCCTGACACTACTTCATCTGATTTTCCGGGCACTATCTTTTTTAAACGAGTTGTCTATTCCGGATTAAGTGATTGTTGTGTTGATACCAGTGACCTGGTTACATTGATTGACTGGCACAAGCTTGAGAATAACTCCATTAATACTGATCAGGTGATATGTGAAGGTGACGATCCGGTAGCTATATCAGGTCTGACCCCGACAGGTGGTAATGGTGCCTATACTTACCAGTGGCAGGAAAAAAATGGAGCTACTGCATGGAGCGATATTGGTTCGGATGCTGCAGATTATGATCCGTCGAATCTTTCAGATACAACATTCTATCGTCGAGTAGTTTATTCTGATGGATGTACTGATATCAGTAATATTGACACTATCCCGGTTCACCCGGCAATTTTTAACAATGATATCTTTACCCTTGGTGGTTTAACTGACACAATAATTTGTGAAAGTGCATTGCCAAATTCTTTGGCAGGTATACAACCGGGTGGTGCCATAGGCACCTATTCTTATCTTTGGAAAGAGAGTACCGATGGTTCTTCGTGGTCAGCAGCAGGTGGCACTAATAGTAATATAGATTATGCACCGGGAAACCTGGCAAATACTACATTTTATAAACGGGAAGTATTTTCAGGAGCTTGCACTGATGCAAGTGGAGTAATTGATATTAATGTATTACCTGCTCTCGGAAACAACTCTATTTCAACCGATCAGACTACATGTTACAATACAATACCTGCCATAATTGATGGAGTTTTGCCAACAGGAGGAAATAGTGTTTATACATACCAATGGGAAGAAAGTACGGATAATATAGTCTGGAGTCCGGCATCCGGCACGAATGACTTACAAAATTACCAGCCAGGAGCACTTACAATACCTGAATTCTACAGACGAGTGATTTTTTCCGGTGCTGCTGATTGTTGCAGTGATACTTCCAATGTAGTTTTAATTAACATTGATCCTCTGCCTACACCTGCTGAAGCAGGCGCAGATCAATTATTAAGCCCTTATGCTAAAGAAACCTTTCTTGAAGGGAATGTCCCCCTGGTGGGTGTAGGTGAATGGACCAAATTGCCAGGTGAAAGTGAAAGTTTTATTGAAGATCCATTTAACCCAAATACACGTGTAAGTAATTTGATTTCAGGGGAATATGAATTTGTCTGGACAATAACCAATGGAGTTTGTCCTGAGGAGAGCGATGCAGTTATAATTACTATTAAAAAGTTATTTATTCCATCAGGGTTTTCTCCTAATGGGGATGAAATAAATGATTTTTTTGAGATTAAGGGAATAAATGATATTTCAAATGAGTTAATTATTCTTAATAGTGGTGGTAACGAAGTATACAGGCAAAAGAACTACCAGAATAACTGGGATGGTACCTATAAATCAGCAGAAGAATTACCTGATGGCACCTATTATTATATTTTCTATATTTTTGATACCGATAAACCCAGAGAAGAAAGTGGGTTTGTTGTTATTAAAAGATAGATGGTAAAAAACATGCTTTTTTACAAATAAAAGTTTATACATATACAGGTGAGATATTTATCGGCTATATTATTATTTTTATTAACCACAGTGAGTTCTTTCTCACAATTCTATCCTATTTACTCTCAATACATGATGAATGGGATGGTATTAAATCCAGGATACACGGGGAGTCGTGGCACTTTTGCTCTTTCTTCATCATACCGTAAACAATGGGTAGGTATCGAGGGAGCCCCTGAAATAAAAACTTTTAGTGCACATGCACCATTAAAAG
>JADFUQ010000189.1 GCA_015222065.1 Bacteroidota bacterium | reverse complement strand
TTGTGCTTCTCCGTAATTCAATGAAACTGATGTTCCGGAACGAACTAATTGTCCGGACAAATGATTTCCTGCTTTTGAATTAGACATCTCATTTACAATTTCAATTATCAAAACTGAAAACTCAATCAATCGTTCTTCTAAATCATATTTATCCATACTTAACTTCTTAAATCATTATTCGTTAATCGGTGTTCGATATTAAATTTAGTATTCGCTTCTATTTGACTCAAAAACAACTGATATATCAATATAAGTTTTTGGTGTTTTATTAATAGTTTTATCTTTTTTTATCAGTAAACATTTCCGGATAAACAATAAATTCTTCTCCTTCCGAAATTTTCTTTACTATACGTCTTCCATTATACAGAAGTCTGCATTGTTTGCCTGCCAAAGATTTTATTCCGGCTGAAACAAGCTGTCCCTTATCCCACATCATGTCTATTTCAAATCCACCTCTTGCTTTAACTCCTTTTACTTCTCCATCTTTCCAAGCATCAGGCAGAGCAGGCAATAACTCAATCTCCCCGCTATGCGATTGTACAAGCATCTCAATTATTCCTGCACAGCCACCAAAATTTCCGTCAATCTGAAACGGAGGATGTGTATCGAGCATACTGGGTAAAGTTGATTTTGAAAGAAGTGCTCTAACATTACTATAAGCTTTTTCCTGATTTTTTAATCTTGCATAAAAATTAATTATCCAGGCTCTGCTCCATCCGGTATGGCCACCTCCATGTTTCAACCTGCCTTCTAATACTTTTTTTGCTGCCTCCATAAGCTCCGGAGTTTCCTGCCATGTAAACAAATTAGCTGGAAACAAACCATAGAGGTGCGACATATGCCGATGACCCGGTTCTGCTTCCTCAAAATCCTGTGACCATTCCAAAATTCTCCCATCTTTCCCGATTTTAACCGGTGTTAGCTTATTGAGGGTCTTCAGCATTTCATGTCTGAATGTCACATCGGCATTAAGCAGTTCCGATGCTTTAACTGTTGATAGGAGATGATCCTGTATGATCTGGTGATCCATTGACGGTCCCATGCACAAACTTGCCCTTTCGCCGTTTGGAGTAATAAATGAGTTTTCAGGGGAGATAGATGGACCCGAAACCAACAAACCGGTTTTTGGATCCTTAACAAGGAAGTCAAGATAAAACTCAGCTGCTTCCTTCATAATGGGATAGGCAGTATTCTTCAGGAAAGTAAGGTCTTGTGTATATAAGTAATGCTCCCACAGATGCCTGGAGAGCCACCCTCCAGCCATGGGCCAGGCTCCGTAAACCGGGTTTCCGAAACATGTTGTAAAAAACCAAACATCAGAAGTATGATGAGCGGTAAATCCATCGGAACCATACAGAGTCTGTGCCGTTTTCCTGCCATTTGGCAAAAGCTTTTCAATAAAATCAAATAAAGGATAGCTACACTCAGAAAGGTTGGTGACCTCAGCGAGCCAGTAATTCATCTGCAGGTTAATATTAATATGGTAATCTGAGTTCCAGGGAGGTTTTATCCCGTCAATCCATATGCCCTGCAGATTCGCAGGTAAACAACCGGGACGCGAACTGGAAATCAGAAGGTATCTGCTAAACTGAACATATAAAGAGATCAGTGACGGATCGACAGCACCAATTTTCACAGCTTCCAGCCTCTCATCTGTCGGGAAATATCCGGCTTGTGAACTTCCAAGATTGATAGAAAACCTGTTAAACCATGATTGATATTCAACAATATGGTCGCATTTGATATCTGAATAATTTCTTCCGGTGGCTGATCCCATTTGCTCTTTGCTCTCAGATGCCGGGTCTTTTCCATTATAATCGGTTATAGTTGTAACAACAAGCAACAGAGTATCGGCCAAACTGACTGAAATACTATTTTCCCCGTAAGAAATTTCACCTTTCACAGGAATTACTTTTACACGCCCACAGTACCCTACTCCTTTCTCCGTTCCGGCGATTCCCCTGATAACTATCTCATTATCTACAACCTGAATGTCATGATTAATACCATCTCTCTGCAAGGATATCTTTGCATTGATCTTTCCTGAATCATTTGCCGTAATCCTCCAGTAAATTGCCTGATCAACTGCAGAGCTAAAAGTCTCCCTGGTAAATTCAGTTTCATCAATTTTATATCTAACAGTAGCAATCGCTGTTTCAAGGTCCAATTCCCGATAGTAATCCTTTGCGTTGTTATGATCAGGAAAATCAATGGTAAGATGTCCCAGTTCCTGGTAAGTGTTGGTGCCGGAGGGCAACCTGTCACCCATAACTTTATCCATTACAAGCTTTTCAGCTTCTTTATATTTCCCGTCAAATAGTAATTGTCGTATCTCTTTTACATATTTATATGCTCCTTTTTTATCTGAATATTCCCCATCATGACTCCAGATACTTTCTTCGTTAAGAACAATTTTTTCTGATTGCACCTCTCCAAACACCATTGCACCTAACCTGCCATTTCCAATTGGCATCCCATGATCCCATTGTAAAGCAGGTTGGCGGTACCAAAGTTTCAGCTTTTTTTGCTTGTCCTGTGAACTGGAAGGCAGGAAAAAAATCATCCCCAGAAGCAGGATTAATATTGATCTGACCATTGTTATTCTATTGTTCAAGTGCTTATTAAAATGAATTTTACAGCAGTTTACCTGACACGTTAAACTGTTTCACATCAATATGTCCATCTTTTACCTCGATAAATGGAACACCGTTTTTAAGTCCTGCAGTACCAAACCCTGTTTCGGTTGAAATGAATGCCTTGAAATTATCTCCAATTCTTGAATCAATAAACAGTGTTTTGTCAACTGCATCAAATCTTAATCCTGTAAGTCCCTGGATAAGTCCGTAACTTGCCATAGCTCTTGCATACCAGCTTCCACATTCATATTCATTAAAAGGGTTCCTTATTCTGCCGTCATAGCGCTTCCGGCATGTACGAACAATATCGAGTCCTTCCTCAACCATTCCTTCCGACATTAAATGTGAAGCAACCTGATATTCAATACCTGTCCAAACCTCATTACTATAAACAAAAGGCAAAGACAGTTCACCTCCTTTTGGCCATGTACATAATAATAAGCCCCCTTCATTTCCCACAGCAAACGAAGGCCGCTGAGGATTAGCATGGTCTCTGAGATCATGTTTAAGGTTATATTTATATATTGATCCCAAATGACTCTTTACTTTTTCGCTGTCGAGTAATTCATCCAATCCACTCATTTTTGCTATCCATGCCCCTAGGATCCCATCAGAGAGGCACCCTGTACCATATTGATATTTTGGACCTTCCTCCTCAAGGAGTTTCATTGCTTCTTCAGAGTAATCTGATGTCCAGGAATTTTTTGCTGCTTCAACAGGACTGGTAGCATTTAATCCTTCTATCTGAATTTTCTGAATAAAATATTCACCGTTAAAAAGTTCCTTTTCCATATACTTCTTACCTTTAACAAAAAGTGTATCATATCTTGTAATATCTTCACCAATACATTTTCCCATTTCAACCATAGATTTCAGAGCTCCAAGGTAAAAACTTGTGCACATACCATCCGGTCCCCAGAACTCAATATCGTATGTGTTATGATGTGGCTCTTCCAGAACACCTTTTCCCCGTGGATCCCAGGTTCTGATACAGTAATCCATACTTCTAACCACATTTGGCCAAAGTTTCATGAGCCATTCAGTATCCCCGGATATTCTCCATTCACGGTAAATTTTCATTATTCCTCCAAGCTGACCATCTGAAGCGGCATGGAAATTATGAACAACCGGACGAATAGGCAGACTGGCCCTGAATGTCTGATGTCCGTCTTCATTCTGGCTTTCGTAAAATTCTGTCTGACGAAGGCTCCTTTCCAATTGAGGAAACAGATGCGGTAATGCTTGAGCATAATTCCAAACATGTGTACATGATCCGTGACAGCAACCCCAGCTATCACAACACCCCTCCCAACACCAGAGTTTACCATCGGTTTGTCTCATCACGGTAGGAGATTTTAAAATTGCAAGGTTTGCTGCAACCGCCTCAATAACTTCTTCGGGAATATTTGTGTCAAAAAATGTTTCTTTAAATAATTCAGTTTTTCCACGCAGATCATGATAATTATTCCTCCAGTATCCGGTCACCTCCTTTATTGAAGCGAATTTTCCCGAGTACCATGGCTTATGTGTTCCGGAACAACACAAACCTGCATCACCGGTACCCGTACTGACAGGGTCATTTCCTATACGCAGGTCAGAAACCGGGACATACCAGGAAAAGCAAAGGTTTATTGTTTTTTCAGCACCTGGTGCTAAAGTAAACGGAACAAACAGGGAGGCTCCCGGAGCATCATTCTCAACGGGAGGATTTTCCACAAACCTGCTTTCTTTAATATTTTTCCATGCGATAGTAAGAGGATCCCACCATCCGCCACGAAACCAGCAAAAATCAACAACTGCATCATCACCCTCAACAAAAACAGCAAAATCACCTTCATATTCAGGGTTTTCTTCTGTTCCATCCTGGTGAAGAATAAATCCGTTTTCAACAGATCTGATGGAATTCCCCTTTCCTTTTTTCATGAAATTTTTTGCGTTCCATGAAAATACTGCTTCGATCTCTTTATTTGACCTGTTTCTGAAATGATATTCAAGAGCTCCGGCCGGCAAGCTTGAATTATCTGCATCTCCCGGAATAAATGGGCTCCAACCGGTAATCTCAACATCAAGTGGTAAATCTTTATCTTCCAGGGTTACAATACCAAACGGAAACCGGGCAAGGAAAGAAACTTCATCAAACCTTGGAAGCCCGAAACTTGCTCCTACAGCCCCGTTACCTGTCCCCGGGGAACCGAATATTTTCCACTTCGGAACAGGACCCTCAAGAACTTTAGCACTATTCTCAATACCTTTGACAGAAATTGCAGCAAAAGTACATGGTTCGTTAAAAATTTCCGGCTCATTCCCCAGGGAAACATGTGAAACAGCACCGGTTCCTTCAAGGCACATCATCCCTGCCCCAATGCCACCTATTGGGAAGGCAACGCGGTTCAGATACTCGCCCGAATAACTCTCGTTAAAATCACGGTAAGTTTGTTCAGCTTTTTTCCCCTGTTGTTGGCAACTAATCAACATCACAACAACAACAAAGAGAGTGAAAATAATTTTCCTGCTTAAATACATAGTTTATTTATTATTGATAAAATATTGAAATGAAATAAATAAATTTTGTCTCTATTCTAATCAATTATTACCAGCTTTTCTTTATCGGGAAGTTCAGGAAACGGGTTATGCGGTTCTGTCTGATACCAGTATGCAACTGATGAAAGATCGTCTTGAAGCGGCAGATATCTTCCTCCACTCTGCCAGCCAAGACTCTGAATAGTTATCCTCAGGTCTGTCTCAAATCTGACAGGATCAAGGATATGCCAGCGATATTCGCCAACACGGCTTAAGTGAGTTCCCGATTTAGATGGATCGAGGAAATAAAACCCTGTGTAAGGTGTTGTAAAAGAGGTGTATATGTCTCGTTCTTTTTCGTTCTTCCTCATTTCAAAGCCATACGAACCACAGAAATAATCTTCCTCTCCGGTACCACAAATAGTTGGAAATTCAGTATCCCCATCCATAAAAAACTTAACTTCACCCTCACCCCACCACCCGGGACTGTTAGCACCACGTGAAAGATACATTCCCACAAAATGACCTTTTCCTTTTATCCCATCGACAATTGTATAATCCTCTTTATCAGGCAAAGGATTTGTCCTGCGGAACCGGGCATGAAAGTATGCAGCATCGTCGGGGATATCTGTTAAAGTATAATCTACCTGGTAGTAAAGGACCATTTCCTTATCATCAAGGTTTTCCATGGTTACGCGGCATTTTTTTCTGAAAGGCATCTGCCAGTATGAGTTCAACCCACTTCGGGCGTTCACGCATATTGGCAATGAACGTATCTCCGGCTCGTTCCCGTTACCCCAGCCGGTACAGAAAAAATCGCCCACAGGAACCTCAACTGAGGGTTCGGTTTCATCGTCCCAATAGATCCTGAAAATACTGAGGCGGTAATTACCTGAAGGAGTCATCCAGATATGTTGGATTGCACCCTCACCTGTAATTTCAGCCATTGCAAAGGTCTCCCCCGGTTTAATCCGGACATACGGATTTACTTTCCAACCCTGTCCAAGATCCCGGGCGGCATGTGCTGCACTGCCCTCTTCCAGTGTTGCCATTCCTCCTTTTCCCTTTTCCCCGGTAAAATTCTCAGGGCTTATTGAGCGCGTTTTCGCATTCGAAAGACGGTAGAGGTTTCCCATATTCAGGTCAAGACCCGAAAAATTACCTGCCTGCTGAGCCAGTAAACCGCAGCTAAAAAGCAGAAATAATTGTGTAAAAATAGTTTTTTTCATGTGTCTGGTTATTGTATTAAAATATAACTATCAAAAATAACAATATATTTTCGTTGTCCTCCCACTATATCAATATTAGTAACTAATCAGTACTTAAAGTGAACTAAAGTTGAGAAGAAGTTGAAAGTAAGCTAAAGTTGAGAAGAAGTTTAAAGTGACTAAAGTTCAAATTGGCTAATCTCATTATACTTCGCATTTTTATGTCGGCAATCTGAAGACCGGGCTATTTATACTTTTCAGGATTTTGAATCATATGATTAAGTAATCGTCCGATTTCGAAACACTTTCTTATCAAGATGCGAAAATCTTGAAACGGGCTACAACTCTTGATGTTACTATTGTTTCGCCTATTTTTTATATACATCGTTATGTGCTTGCTTTTTCCCTTTCTTTCTAATTGTAATTAGCATCCATATACTAAAATATATAAACTAAGTACCAAAATCCATAATCTATTGCCAGTTAAAATATTATATTAATTTTCTATATCAGTTACCTTATAGTAGATAACAAAATAATGAGGGGAGGATGATAAAAGCTTTTCTGTCCTTTCATCATTTTGAGAAAGGTTAACAACTCCACAAAATCGATGAAAACCATACTTTTTATCCTTCCATGATGATGCATAAACCATCAAAGGTATTTTCTTGTCAAGTTTCCATGAAGTAATAGAATAACTTCGCCAATTATAGAACTGGTTCTCATCTGTTTTTTTATAAACTATTTCTTTTTTCGTGCTTATTTTATATGTTCTTATATGCAACGAGCTTTTGTTTTCTTCATCCTTTGTAAATATTTTTATTTGATCAATGAAGTCCAGAAAATATTCTTTAGTTCCTGTTTCATAATAGTGGTATTGATTGTTGTCATCAATTAATGTATCTGTCTTCACAATTTCGCCGTCAATATACTCATCCACCATTAAGTAAAAGTTATACTTCTTGTCAAATTCACCAATATTGAACTTATAAATTCTTATACCAGCAACTTCTAATGCTTGTATTAAGTCTAAATCAGAAATTTGATCAGATCTATAAAAGTTATTTCCATGTTCTTTTAAGAATTGACATCTTGTATCCTTCTTGGTTTCTTGTGAATATCCATTTGTCACAAAAAGTAATGTTATACTTATCAATAAAATTAAATGTTTCATATTATTATTATTTTATATCTTGAATAATCCGTTTTTATGATTTTTAAAATTTATTCTTCATTTAGCTTCTGACTAACGTTTTTATAACGTATTGCTTATCTGTGTTTTACAAATCTTGTTTTTAACTTATCATTTCTCATTTTCATCTCTAAAACGTTTTCTTGAGAAATCAATTTCTCTTGAAATAGGGAGGATTGCGCATAACGTTAGTCTGTCTAAAAAGCTCCGGTTCTAATTAAATAGTGACCAAATATAAGCCGATTTAAGAGACACTCAAAAAAGGTGGTTAAGATTTTATTCCCTGTCGTCTGTCCAGCCTCTCTTAAATAAAGTACGGCGTCAGACGCGATATGGGACGGTTTGACAAAAAATTTATTTCCATCACCGGTGACTTCCACGGTATCTATGCTTACGCTGGCATCGTCCGGATCAAACCATTCCCTGTGATATTTCCCTTTTTTCATATTGACCGTAAACGAACCGATTCCGGGCTGATACACAAGATATTCCTTGCCCGCATTGTACAGACAGTATTGAGTGGAAGAAATACTTGTACTCGGTTCCATGGCGGCTAAATCAGATATTTTTGCAGTATAGTTTACTGTATACCCTAAATTCTTGCGTAATTTATCCCACATGTGATTTATTGTGCCATTATTGTTTGTATAAGCATCATAATCATCCATAAAGAGTGGATGATTTCCTCGCGTAAAGGTCTGCCATACCCATTTTTCCATGGTTATGCGGTTGGAAAGGTAGGAATATCCCCAAAGATGGTCAGTATCATTAATAATGACCTTGCCGCAATAAGTAACCGGGCACCCGGATTTGCAGTTGCCCGGATAAGTATCCGGAGAAATAGCATCTGCCGGACTGTTTATTAAAATATTGCCTGCCTCATTATATCCTCCTCCCATTAGAATCAGATGCTTCCCGGGTTTTGTATTTTCGTAGTTACGAATAACATTCATCATATGAACCCGCCAATCCCCGGATGCAGGTAATTCGGCTTCATTCATAATTTCCCATATTAAATTATCAAACCCGTTAAGGGAATCTATAACCCGTTTTATATGTGCCTCCTGCAAGGCAAGTAAACCTGGGTTAGTGGTAAAAAAATCCGTATTCACGGATAAAATACCGGTCTCAGGATTAATATTATTATCAGGATGCCATGCTGTGTTGCTTTGAAAGTTGCTACGGAATTGATTATAGCTGCCAAAAAACATTATTGAGCAGTACATATCCCGTTTCTCAAGTTCCTGCATAAAGAATTTTAAAAGATTAAAATATTCCGGATCAGGTTTGCTCAAATCAAACTTGGGCAAGCCATCATTAGCATTGCCCGGACCCGTACGCAGATAAGGCCAGGGCTTTTGCGGGCCCTTTGAGTTTTTCAAATAAAACCAATTGCTCCAGACACGGGTATAATTGTGACCAAAGGAATGAAGCCAATCCAGATAGGTAGTAATCCTTGCTTCATTAACCGCATGCCCTTCCTCATGCAGGATATACCATGTATGGGAACCAGCCATATATATTGGTTTACCTGAATCATCAGTAAAATAACGCGGATTTGCAGGATGAATCTTTAATGGCGAAGCCTCTGCTTTATTTGACAAAAGTAATAGCAGGAATAAAAAGCTTTTTAATGCAAAATAAATGAATTTCAACCTTGAATTATGTTGAGAAAGCATATCGTCCTCCTTTTAAAAAATGCAACAGTTCAATCGGCTCTGTTTAAATTTGTGTATCTTAAACTAACAAATATTTCGTCTCCTGACGATAAATGTCAGGATTTTTGACCTACAGGCGTTTATTAATTTTATAAAAATTGATTACAAATTTGGGGTTGCCTCAAAAACCTCTGTGGTTCTTTGTGTCTTCTTTGTGTAACTTTGTGGTATAGCTCTTAAAGAGTTGTTACACAGAGGTTCACAAAGGAGTCGCAGAGTTACACAGAGTTGAAAAATCATTGTATTTCTCACTTTTGAGACAGCCTTGAAAGCCTAATCCTACACATAGCGCTCATTGCGTATAATTTTCTGGCAGATAATATTATATGAACATAAACTTTTGATAATGATTGTAGCATAGTTTTTTGCTTTCGCCCTTTCAGGGCTGAGTCGTGTTATTCGTCTCATACATAGGGCGTTGCCCTATGCTATTGCTAGTGCCCTTTCAGGGCTCTATCGTAAAATTCCTATTCCTTTGTAAAAGTTTATTTGCTGTATATTTCATAACATAGCCTTAATTTCAGTATTAATCTGTGTTATCTGTTTCATCTGCTTCAATCACGGTTCAGACTTTTTTCTCCATCAACAATTTTACATAAATTAACCCCTTTGGAACAATAAATGAAAATTTTGCATAAGGCGGATTCCCAATTACCACATCAAAAACCACTATTCGGTGCGGGAGGCGTGTTCTTTAGTGCATAGAAATTCTTTTTTAATTTTTTCTATTTCTTCACTTTTAGGAAGTTCATGCTTTATTCTATTATTTCGGATATATTTTACAGTATTATTCAGATAGGTTTCGGTTTTTATTTCACTTTTTCCGAATTTTTGCGTCCACAGAGCGTTATATTTCTTTTTCGTACTCGTCCTCAAGGGGACATGTCCCCTTGTTATCGCAGTCGTATCCGGATCGGTAGTCGTATCCGACAAGGGGATATTTTCCGACGAGGGGACGACTCGCTGCGGGTTACTATCTTCGAGCGAGGAGACACCCCCGGACAAGGGGACACCCCCTGACAAGGGGACATGTCCCCTTGTTATATTACATATTCGACTACTTACAGCTTTTATTTTTCCTACTATTTTCGATAGTTTTTCTTCTTCGCATATTAGTAGCAGATGCATATGGTCGCCACATATATTATATTCTACAATATTCAGATTGTCATTTTTTACTATATCGGCAATAGTTTTAGTTATTATTATTTCATCTTTTTCTGATAGCCAGATTGCATCATCAGTTTTTATATTATAATCGAACATTCGTTGCGAATATCTCGAGTTATGTATTGCCGTTGTCACGTGCCAGGCTTTTTTCATCTTTTTCTTGAATATCTGACGAAATTCTTTGTACCAATCAAATGTCTTTTCAACTTGTTCTTTGTCAAGGTTGGTTAAATGCTTGTTTATTACTGATTTCTGAAATATCCCCATTTATTTAAATTCGTATTCCGAATAGTGTATTCAAAAATACAATTAATCCGGTGTGTTGGCAAGAAAATAGCTTTTTTGGTCTTTTGTATTTGGGTTGGCTTTATGTGTAAGTTAAGCCCAAATGTGCTACAGGGGTCAATATGCTCCGGATAGTGTAGCAAATTTCAAATTCAGGGGGTCAGTATCTGCCGGATTGTCACATTTATTCTCCTATAAATAATTAAAAAATAGACAAAAAAGCACCGGTTAGGAGGGGGTCAGCTTAGTCCGGATTATCCAATCAATCATACTAATCCGGTTTAGTTCAACAAAAAGTACATATTCGGCTACCGCCGAAAACGATACTTAAGTGTTATGGCCTGGCAATTATTAATCAAATCATTGTGTATTAAAGAAATCATCTATATATAATTGTCCTTTAAGTTTTACTTCACCTATTAATTCTAAAATATCAGCACTACATTCAGATTCATAATCAATTACATATCCAATATCTGTTTGTCTCAAAATAACTAAATGTTTCTTGTTAAGATTTAAAGGTTAACTCTGAATTATTTATGAATAATTCAGGCTAAAATAACTATCATCGAAATAATCCTCAATGTACATTGTAATACTAAGTTGGTGAATTGTTGTGTCATCATTTGAATCAATCCTGTAAATCTCATTATCGTTTTCTTGTGTCTTTGAATAATTAATTGTCAAGTTTCACAAGGTTGTTTAAGAAAACTTGTGAAACTTGACAGGTAATAATAAATTGACTTAGAACTTTATTGAAGCACCAATAGTTATAAATCCGGTAGTTAAAATATTGTCGAGATCAGCTCCAAAACCAAAACTCGTTGATTTGTCTTTAACTTCAGTTCCGGCAACATCACTTTTTGTTGCAGTATATGAATACCCTAAATTGAATCCATTAATTTGTGCCTCTAAAGTAACTTTTTCGCTAATATCAAATGAAAGGCCTGGAAAAACAGAGAAGCTAATACCTGTATCTTTAGGGCCATCAACAGTAGTGCCACCCGATTCTGTTTCAGAAGAAGAAAAACCTATACCCACTTGTCCTTGCGCAAATAACGCAAATTTATTATGGCGCAATGCATAATAACGGGCAAAAGGCATAAACCCAAATTGAGTAGTTCTATCAATAACTTCAGGTGCTCCGGGTGTCTTTTCTTTCTCGATGCCAAAACCAATTTGCATACCAACCCATAAATCATCAGACATAATGTAACCTGCTTTAGGGTATAAATTAAACTTTGTTAAAGATGTTTTTTCCGTTTCAGTAGTTCCATCATCTATGCTTCCACCATCTATACTAAAGCCGAAACTTCCTCCGGCAAAATACTGAGCGTTAGAAATCGCGGCAGAAACCACCAAAAAAATAATCAAAAAAGCTGTTTTTTTCATTGTTGTGTATTTTAATTTTGCCTACTCGTAGGTTTTTCAGCATTCACCCCTTACTCTATTTCTGGATTTTCAGGATACTCCAATTTGTCAATAAATAATCACAAAATCAGGCGTTTCAATAGTCTTCAATATTTCTAATTTTGGTTTTTCCTGCTTGATTATCGAGTCTATTGATATAAGATATTTTTCCCGAATGATTTCATAACTAAAGATTACATTATCAGTTGATATTGAATCATATCTGCTCACAAAAATCGTATCAATCTTGTTAACTGTGCAAATCAGAACTAAATCAGAATCAAGATACCACTTTGCAATATCCAAACTCGTTATCTTTCTCGCAGCATATCCACTATCAATGGTACATAATAAAACAATCAGTATATTAAGAAATCTTTTCATTTATTTAAGTATCTCTGTCTCATTTGCTTGGCCATAACGGTTGCGCTATGAATAGTTGCCGATTTCGGAGTGATTTCCTTTCATGTTGCACCGATCTTAATACGGGCTACAACCCTTGAATTTACTACTGTCTCGGCAATTATTTATGACCGCGTGTTGTGCGTTCGTGCTTTTATTTTTTCTCTGTAAATTCTGTAATGGTTTGAATTTTCGTTTTACCAATTTGTCCAATTTCTAATAAATCATTGTCTCCTGTAAGCAAATAATCTGCTTTACTATCAACAGCTAATGAAAGCAAAAAATTGTCTTTTGGATCACGGCATTGTACAATTCTGGATTTAACTTTCACCAAATCTCCGTAAAAGTCAAACACATCGAGCAATTCCTTAATATCGTTTGGAGAGAAGTATTTGTTAAGTTTTGGTCTTTGGATAACATCAAAGAATTCGGCAAGAAGTTCTTCGCTAAAAACAATTCTGATTTTTTTGTTTATTAAAAGGTTATCAATCTGTGAGTGGGATTTTGTAATTAAGAAACTAATCCAAAGATTGGTATCAATTATGACTTTTAGAAGTTTACTTGCCATAACGCTTTTCTCTTACGGCTTCTACTTCTCTTGTGATTTCGTCTAATGATGGAGGGTCATCTGCTGGGGCTCGTAATCTTGCAAGCAAGTCCTTAAATGCTGTTATAGAGTCAACTTTGTCCTTGAATCTGATTAAATTTAAAGCAGCAAGATCTTGAAGCAATTTTTTTGCTTTCGGATTTAATATCTCAATTCTTAATATTTCCATATTGCAAATTTAAAGAAAATTTGTCTGTTAAGCAATCGAAAGCATGACGCACAACGAAGTTATATGTGTATGTTGTTTTTATTTCTTCTTTAGGGTCCTTTTTGTAATTTATTGTTATCCCGTTTATTAGACTCGAAAAAACGATCCAATGGACTTTTTATATTTGCAAAGGTAAATCTTACCAGTTCCTGATTTTGAATATTTCTTCAATCTTGTGTTATAATCAAACCTTATCAATACCACCTCCTGATCCCGGTGATAACCATGATTGAGCTTTATTTCAGGTTTGTTGGGCATTTAATATGTAAATATATAAAATTCTGGTTGTTTATCTGAAAATTGAGATCATTTTTTGTAGTTGCCTTATAACAAGCCCATTCAACTATAAGTAGCATTATTATTTTCCGGGAATTATTTCTGATTGATGTGCTGCTACAGGAAGGAAGAGGGGTAAATAACAAATAACAAAAAACAAATAACAAATAAATTAAAAATTACAAATAGCAATTATTAAATGACCGAAACAGCTTTGAATATTGAGATTTACTTTCCCTATGAAATGACCACTGGTTTCTCCCTCTCTCAATCATTCTTTCAATACTCAAAATGTTAAGCATAAGATGTCCGGGGTGATGGAAATGTCCTACACGATCGTAATGTTTTTTAAAAGTAATTTTTCTGTTGGCGGTAAGTATCCGGATGGGATAGCTGTACTGTTTCAATTGTTAATTAATTTTCACTAAAACCGGATTCTGGAAACCAAGTGCCAGTCTTTCAACCATATCGATAAAGGGCTTAAAGGAATCAGGCTGTTCTGCACTGCCACGATTCCAAACTGCAAGGCTCAGGTATTTAACTTTACCATCCGGAGAAGGCTTTAACTTTATAAAACGCCCATTTTCCCTTTCAAAAAGCTCATCGAAATCGTGAGGGTCCCAGATCAGAGCTATTCCAATCGTTCCATATTCCGTTACGGGACTTCCCAAGGCTGCTATGAATCCTTTATTACCCTCGAATATAACAGTTTCATCTTTAAACTTTAATATCCCCGGGGCAATCAATATTTCTTCCCGGGATTCC
>JADFUQ010000188.1 GCA_015222065.1 Bacteroidota bacterium | reverse complement strand
GTCGATTTGATCGGATAAGAGCATGTACAGCCGGAACTTGCTTCAGGGTAAAGTAATAAGCCATTGGCAGGTATCATGTTAATCCAGCAGCCAGGCCTGATTCCTCCATAATAATTAATACCCCTGTCTTTTTCCAAATCATAAAATGCACTTACATCGGAGCGATAAAAAAGGCAGTTCGGTGAAGCTGAAATATTATTACAACCGTGGTTAGGCCGGAGAAATTCCCATGTAACCTGCTTACCTGTAATCGGATGGGTGCGCATTTTGATATCCCCTGTATAAAGATCACAGGCCCGGGGTTCTATTATAATCTCATCTCCTACAATTACAGGGCGAACCATATAATTCAGCGGACGCGACCAGATAAACTTACCATTTTTTGCAGACAGAGCGGTAATTCTACGCCATTCTATTTGTCCATCCGCGTATCTCCACTTATCATGAAGTCCGTAACTACCGAAGAAAAGTAATATGTCATTTTTATGTGCTGAAGCTGTTGCGTTACCGCCGCATCCACTTAAATCAACAGCTTTTTGCCATTGAATCTCCCCTGTTGATGCATCAAGAGCGATAATCGAACGCACATCGATATCTTCAGGTGCCACTTTATCTTTATACCCCTCCCATCTTCCTTGTTTGATTAATGATTGTCTTTCTCTTATCGCTTTTTCCTTCTGTACATTTGTAACTGTAGCATCAGCAAAAAAGATATTACCATTTTCTATGGAAATTGTATGATGTGCTATTTTCTTACCTCTGAATATCCATTTTGTTTCACCTGTTTTAATGTTTATGGCAAAGACTGCGTCACTGAACATTAATCTGTTGTCAGGACCCTCATTTGGCCGCATTCTTGATCCATCCCACAATGGGAATTCTGTCATATAGGCCCACTTTATAGAACCTCGTTGAAAATCCGTCAGAGCCATATTTCCCGGAGAGGGGCATTTTGCCTTGTAGAAATCAAGAGCAGCAGCATAGGCCGGATCAACTTCACCGCTGTTTTTCCATGTTCCATCATCCCTCACCATGTTTTTCCATACCTGATTATAATCCTGATCAAAAGGTTTTGCAGCGGAGCCGAAAAGTGTATTGCCGATACTTGTCACAAAAGCCCAACGGCGTGGTTTATCAATAGTATTTCCTGGGATATTATACATATGCAATGTTTCACCTGATTTAGGATCTAATTGATAACATTTGTCATAAGCCGCTACAAATAAGCTATTTTCAGTAATTGCCATATTTCCTCCATCAACATTTGCATAAACCCGGAAGGCTCCCGGAATCTCTTTTTCCCAAAGCAGGACGCCATTATATGAATCATAGGCCATTATGATATTTTCACCCTGGATAAACATACGACCATCCTTAGCTACCGGGGACATTGCCTTAGCATGTCTTTCAACCATCTTTTCAGGTCCGGGTTTCCCAAACCAGAGGGTACGAAAGGGAGCTTTAACCAATTTATCATCAGAACACCCGGTATTGGCAGAATTTCCATAAAGAGTAGCCCAACTACCGGAATCCTTCAGTTTACCACGAATTACCTTTGCCCACAAACCATTTTCTGTAGTTATTTCAGGTTCAGGAGCATTGGAGCTTTTTAGCCATTCAACTAATTCTTCCTCCGGAATTTTATTCGTTGTTTTTTCGGGCTGACCTAAACAAATTATGCCGCCACAGGGTTTTAGAACACGAAACATCTCTTCGAATGAACTGGAAATTTCTCCCGATATTATCAATTTACCAGACACGATAAGATTGGCGAAATAATCCGGCAGATCTGAAATATCCCAATCTTCAACTATCACCCGTGAGCCATAAAGTCCGGCTGCATCGAGATTTTCCCTGGCAGTTTTAATTTTTGCCTGATCTTTTTCGATTCCGATAATTTGCATATCACTGTGTTTGGCAAGTTCATATACAAGCTGACCTTCGCCGCAATCAAGCACCAGACAGTAACCTTTATTTATAACTGTTTCCGATAAAATATTTTCAGCCGCATTTTCATATATACTTGCTGATTTGCCCGAGGAATAAGGATTATCTATAATATTGGGTATTACTGTTTCTGTTTTTGAAGGTTGCTTCTCTCCAAAACAGTAAATAGTTCCTTTGTCAGTACTAACAATCAGGCATCCGTCAGAAACAGCAAGCCCAAGTGTTTTACCTTCTGTTTTTTCCTGCCAGAGTTCCTCCCCTGTCTGTGCATTTAATGCCACCACTTTATCATCACCGCCTGCAAATACCTGATCACCGGCAAAAATCAAGACATTAAGATCCTCTCTGTAATATTCCCATTTGGAAGCAGTAGCTTTTAATTCTTCTTCTTCTTTATCAAGCTTGAAAAGTAACTGTGTTAATTCATCAAACTGTTCATCAAGTTCCTGTTGGTCAATATCAACGTAACCATTATACATCGGTCCTGCCCTATGAGTTACATGAGAAAATATTGTATTACTATACTTATAAAAATTGCCACCCTGTTCATTTCGTTGTTCACGAATATGTTCCAGCTTTTCTTTTATAGCAAGATATTTTATTCTATCAATGGCATAAATTCCTTTTCCTGTAAGCACACAGGCAATATTGG
>JADFUQ010000187.1 GCA_015222065.1 Bacteroidota bacterium | reverse complement strand
CTGCCCAAACCATCCAACAATAAAATTCTTGCAGTATCTGTATTTAACGGTAAGCCTTTAGAATATAAAACAAAAGGTGAAAATGTAATAATTCAATTGCCTGAAAATCCACCAAATATTGTAAGTTCAATTCTTGTATTTGAACTAAAAAAATCTGTATCTGGTATTTCCACAATAAATGTACCGGATAATAAAACTATTGGGCCAGACCCCAGCCTTCTGACACTTATTAATCCAGCCAGTGATCAATACGGACAGGGTAATCAGAAAATACTTGTTAATAATAAAAAAGGAAGTTTAATCCATAATGATGGGCAATGGTTAGGATTTGAAGCAAATGATTTCGAGTTTGTTATTGACCTGAAAATAAAACGTCCCATAAAAAGTATTAATGTAGGATTTCTGCAAAAACAGGATTCTCGGATATTTCTGCCCGAATCTGTTAGCTTCTTACATTCGGAAGATGGCAAGATGTTTAAATTGATTAAAACAATAGGTTCAGGTAAGACTTCCCGGGATCGACTGGTTAAAAGAGATGATATTTACATTAACCCTGAAGATATAACCACAAGATATTTAAAAATAAGTGCAAAAAATCCCAGACTATGTCCTTCATGGCATAAGGAAGCAGGTAAAAAAGCCTGGATTTTTGTAGATGAGATCACTATCGATTAAAAAAGGTCAATCAATAATTTGAAATTTCTGCGGCTCAAAAGGTTCTGATAACAAGAAAATATCAAATTGTAACAAGATTTTCCAAATAAAATTTGTTTTGTTAATATTAATATTATATTTTTGTATTCGTTTTTAATTTGTAATCATTACATTTATTAATATCTCATTTTTCATCAAATGCATTTAATATAAAAAAATAAATAAATGGAAAAATTAAACGAAAAAAAAGGAATGCCTTTATTAGGCGATAATTTCCCTCAAATGACAGTTCAGACAACTCATGGAATTAAAAATTTGCCGGACGATTACAAAGGTAAATGGTTTGTATTATTCAGCCATCCTGCTGATTTTACTCCTGTTTGCACCACTGAATTTGTTGCTTTTCAAAAACGGTATGACAAATTTAAAGAATTAAACTGTGAATTAATTGGTCTCAGTGTAGACCAGGTTTTCTCACATATCAAGTGGGAAGAATGGATAAAAGACAACATGAATGTAGAAATACAATTTCCAATAATTGCAGATACAGGGAAAGTTGCGGAAACTCTTGGAATTATACATCCGGGAAAAGGCACAAATACTGTTAGAGCTGTATTTATTGTTGATGCTAATGCCAAGATCAGAATTATACTTTACTATCCGCAAGAATTAGGTAGAAATATGGATGAAATATTAAGGGTGGTTAAAGCAATGCAAATATCTGACAAAAATAAAGTTGCCATGCCTGCAAACTGGCCGGATAATGAATTAATAAACGACCATGTAATTATACCTCCTGCTACTGATGTAAAAACTGCCAAGGAGAGACTCCAAAAATCAAAAGAAGGAGAATTTGAATGTTATGACTGGTGGCTTTGTCACAAAAAATTGTAAAAAATAAAAATCAGAATGCAAAACAGGATGCAGGATACAGGATATATCTTGAATCTTGTATCTTGAATCTTGTATCCTGAATCATATCTTAAAACTAATATTAAAACCAATTATCATGAAAATAAATAAGTACGAAGACATTTCTCAAATAGACAGAGAAGCAAAAAAAGATTATATCGACAGACATTCAGCTTTTGTACACTGTGAAAATCAAGCAAAAGCAGGTGAAAAATTCAAAGTAAAAGTAAAAGTTGGTGATGAATATAAACACCCCGATGACCCTGATCATTACATTGCCTGGGTGCAATTATGGAATGGTGAAAAAATGCTTGCACAAGCAAATTTTATTGAAGGTGCATTAGGAAACCAGGCCGAAAATCAGGAAGTGGATTTCTATATTGTCCCAAAAACAAATATGAAACTCGTTGCTCATGCATTTTGCACTAAGCACGGTTTATGGCAAAGTGAAGAAGTTCAAGTTACTGTTGAATAAAAAACAATTTTAGAAAGGGATGCAGGATGCTTATATTCTGTATCCCTATTATTAATTTGAAGCAAAATTATTATGTTAAGTAAACGAATTGAGAAAGAACTAAATAATCAAGTTAATGCTGAATACTGGTCGGCATACTTTTATTTATCAATGGCTGCCTATTTTGAAAATAAAAATTTGCCGGGGTTTACAAATTGGATGAAAGTTCAATATCAGGAAGAAATTTCACATGCACTTAAATTTTTCGACTATATTAATGAACGAAATGGAAGAGTTTTATTAAAACCTGTTGATGCTGTAAAAACCGAATGGAAAGACGAAATTGAAGTCTTTGATGATACTTTTAAACATGAGCAAAAAGTTACAGGGTTAATAAATAATCTTGTGAATATTGCTCTTGAGGAAAAAGATCACGCCACACATAATATGTTGCAATGGTATGTTTCCGAGCAAGTTGAAGAAGAGTCAAATGTAAATGAAATTTTACAACAATTAAAAATGCTGGAAGGAAATAAACATGGATTATTAATGCTCGACAGGGAATTAAAACAAAGAATGTTTGTTGATGAAACAAATCAACAATAAATAAAGTTCATTGGGAAAAGGAATAGTTGTCAGATGGAAAAACAAAAAGGACATAACCATCATCGAAGAAGGTGGATTTCTAATTCAAATTAGACTATTTAAATGAGTTTATCTGTTAAATATTTAGGATTGGATCTTAAAAATCCAATTATTATTGGAAGCTCAGGATTAACAAATTCTGTAGAAAAAATTATAAATCTTGAGAAATTTGGTGCCGGTGCAGTTGTTCTCAAGTCTCTTTTTGAAGAACAGATTCTTATGGAAATGGGAGAAATTGAAAACCAGGATTACAATGATTATCCTGAAGCACATGATTATGCTCGCTATTACACAAAAGAAAAAAGCACAAGTGATTATTTAAATTTACTAGAACGAGCTAAAGAATCTGTTAAAATTCCGGTTATTGCAAGTATCAATTGTGTTGACAGTAAGGAGTGGAGTTCCTTCGCCAAAAAAATTGAAAGTTCCGGAGCAGATGCACTTGAAATTAATGTTTCAATGTTGCCTTCAGATATAAAGACAAGTAGTATAGATAATGAAAAAAAATATTTTGATATTATTTCAGAAGTTAGAAAGAATATCAAAATACCAATTGCTTTAAAAATGAGTAGTTATTCAGCCGGCTTAGCTCAGTTAATTCAAAAATTAAGCTGGACAAAAAATACAGATGCCTTTGTCCTGTTTAATCGATATTATAGTCCTGATATTGATTTAGATAAAATGAAAATTGTATCCTCAAATATATTAAGTTCTCCTGCCGAAATCGCTGTCTCTTTAAGATGGATAGCTTTATTAAGTAATAAAATAAAATTGCCATTAATTGCTTCAACAGGAATTCATGACAGCGAAGGAGTTATAAAACAAATACTTGCCGGAGCACAGGCAGTTCAAATAGTTTCAACTGTTTATAAAAACGGCAACCAATATATTGGCGAAATAATTACCGGATTAGAGAATTGGATGAATAAAAACAATTATAGCTCTTTGGCTGATTTTAGAGGCTTATTGAGTTATGATAAAGCAAAGGACGCTGCTTCATTTGAGCGTATACAATTTATGAAATATTATTCAAAAATTAACTAATTAATAGTATTATGAAAACATTATCAGGAACAAAAACAGAACAAAATTTATTAAAATCATTTGCCGGAGAATCTCAGGCAAGAATGCGTTATGATTATTTTGCCAAACAGGCAAAAAAAGAAGGTTATGAGCAAATATCTGCAATATTTGCTGAAACAGCATTAAATGAAAAAGAACATGCAAAAAGGTTCTTTAAATTCCTGGAAGGCAGACCTGTTGAAATAACGGCCATTTATCCTGCCGGAAAGATAGGAACTACCTCTGAAAATCTAAAAGCTGCAGCAATGGGCGAAAATGAAGAGTGGACAGAATTGTATCCTGAATTTGCAAAAATCGCAGATGAAGAAGGATTCAATGAAATTGCAACTGCTTATAGAAAAATTGCCAAAGTAGAAAAAGCTCATGAAGAGAGGTATTCCAAATTGTTCACTAATCTTGAAAAAGGTAAAGTATTTGAAAGAGACGGTATGATAACCTGGAAATGTCGTAATTGCGGATATCTGCACGAAGGAACAAAAGCTCCTGAAACATGTCCAGCCTGCTTACACCCACAAGCATATTTTGAATTAAAAGAAAATAATTATTAACACAATAATTTCATTTTATAATTTATAATTAAAAATGTAAACATTATGAAAAAGTATGAATGTACAGTATGCGGTTATATTTATGATCCTGAAACAGGTGATCCTGATGGAGGAATAGCTCCAGGAACAGCTTTTGAAGACATCCCGGATGATTGGGTTTGTCCCGAATGTGGCGTTGGTAAAGAGGATTTTGAAGTAGTGGAATAAGTATTCTTTTTAAAAGGATATATAAAAGTTATTTCTTTCCCGGTTAAAAATCGGGAGAGAAATAATAGCTTAAGTTCTTTCTGAAAACAAAAAATCAGAAAATATAACAAAACAGGTAAGTGAAAAACTGCAGAAAGTGATTAATAATCTGCAAAAGGAGGTATAATATGAAAAATGATATTTCAATTGTTTTATCAGGAGAAGCAGGACAAGGGATCAGAACTGTTGAGTTACTAATAATCAGAGCTTTGAAAAATTCGGGTTATAATGTATTTTCTACTGCTGAACTTATGTCGAGGGTCAGAGGAGGCAATAATACTACCGAAATCAGAGTATCAAATGAAAAAATTGAGGCTTATGTTAATGAAATTGATATTTTAATTGTATTAAGTAAAAATGCTATTTTCAGAATAGAAAACCGACTTACGAAAGACACTATAATAATAGGACAAGATAATTTCATAGAGGAAAAATATAAAAATGGCCAATATATAATAAAGTATATAGAGCTAAGTTCATTAGCCAAAGAGGTTGGTGGCTTAATATATTCTAACGTTATAATTTATGGACTTTTAGCCGGTATTTTTGATGTTAATATAAATTTACTTAAAGAGTCTATCACTAAGTATTTCTCAACTAAAGGAAAAGAAATTACAGATAATAATATTAATGCAGTAATTAAGGGCATTGAAAAAGGTAAGGAGCTGAAATTAGGAATACAAGTAGAAAAAGCTGAGAAAATAAAAAACCAGGTTGTATTAAGCGGAACTGAATCTATTGGTATAGGTGCACTAGCCGGGGGTTGTAATTTTATTGCTACATACCCAATGTCACCATCAACCGGTGTAATACATTATTTAGCCAAACATTCCAAAGAGTTTGGAGTAGTGGTTGAACAGGCAGAAGATGAAATTTCTGCGATTAATATGATTCAGGGCGCCTGGTATGCCGGAGCACGGGCAATGACTACAACATCCGGAGGTGGATTTGCTCTTATGGAAGAAGGCATAAGTAATGCAGGTATGGCTGAAGTACCAATTGTAATTCATCTTGCCCAACGGCCAGGACCTTCCACAGGACTTCCTACAAAAACCGAGCAAGGCGATTTGAACCTGGCTTTATATGCAGGTCATGGTGAATTCCCGAGAATAATTTTTACTCCTGGCAATTTTACGGATGGAATTTACTTAACTCAAAAAGCATTTAATCTGGCTGATAAATTTCAGGTCCCTGTAATAATTTTAACTGATCAATTTTATATTGATTCATTTCAAAGTATCGAACCAATTGATTTTAATGACTTTAAGTTAGAATATTTTGTTACAAAAACAGATAAAGATTATAAAAGGTACAAAAACACTGAAGATGGAATATCCCCCAGAGGAATTCCAATGCAAGGAGATGGATTTGTAAGGTTTGATAGCCACGAACATGATGAGGGCGGATTTATCACTGAATATCCTGATATAAGAACAAAAATGGTGGACAAAAGACTTAAAAAATTAGAATCTTATTCAAAGGAATCTATAGATGCTGAAATTATTGGCTCAAAAAACTACAAAACATTAATTATTGGCTGGGGTTCAACTTATGGAGTTATTAAAGAAACTATCGAAAAACTTAATGATAATGATCTTGCTTTTGCATATTTCAAACAAGTTTATCCATTACCAAATAATACAAAAGAAATCCTGTCCAAAGCAAAAAAACTAATTATTATTGAAAATAATGCTACATCTCAATTCGGGCAACTTATTAAAAGATATACAGGTGTGGAATTCACAAAGCATATTTTGAAATATAATGGAATGCCTTTTTCAATTGAAGAGATTATTGAAAAACTAAAAGAAATTTAATAATGAAGACTAATTTTGATTTTGACCAAATACCTGAAACAGGATGGTGTCCCGGTTGTGGAAATTTTGCTATCCTAAAAGTTATAAAAGAAGCTTTGGATGAATTAAATATTGATCCTCAAAAACTGGTCATATCTGCAGGAATTGGGCAGGCAGCTAAAACATCTCAATATATAAACTCCAATTGTTTCAACGGGTTACATGGCAGAGCACTTCCTGTTGCAACTGGAATAAAAGCTTCAAATCCCGATCTTATCGTAGTGGCTGAAGGTGGTGATGGCGATATGTATGGAGAAGGTGGCAACCATTTTATACATGCTATAAGAAGAAATATTGATATAGTAAACATTGTACATAATAATATGGTTTATGGATTAACATTAGGACAGGCTTCGCCGACAAGCAGAAAGGAATTTAAAACTCCCTTGCAAATTGATGGAGTATTTTCAGAACCGTTTAACCCAATTGCTGTTGCTATTTCTTTAGGTGCATCTTTTGTGGCAAGAGCATTTTCCGGAGATATGAAACAAATGAAAGAAATATTGAAAGAAGCTGTCAACCATAAGGGCTATGCTCTTGTAGATATTTTTCATCCATGTGTTTCGTTTAATAAAATTAATAATTTTAAATGGTTTAAAGACAATACTTATTATCTCAATGAAAACTATGATAATACTGATAAAATGGAAGCATTAAAAAAAGCATTTGAAACTGATAAATTTCCATTGGGCGTTATCTATTCAAATGGGAAAAACAAAACTTTTGAAGAAAACTTAATAGCATATAAAAACGATAAAAGACCACTATATAAAAGAGAAGTTGACCTGGAAAAGATAGAAAAACTATTAAATTGAGAACATGGACACCAGAGGTTACTGATTAGTTGTTTGTATTCGGTCTTTTTGTATTTGATAACAAGAAAACAAATAAACAAGTGAAAAAAAATTAAGTAACAGATAATACAAAATTTATTACGTAACTAAAAAGCTATAAAATAATGAATGAATTTAAGTCTATTGACGATGCATTAGATTTTGCAATTCAATCGGAACAAGAAGCTGCCGATTTTTATAAAAATCTGGCTAATGGGTCTAAAAATCAAGCAATGCGTGAAGTTTTCATTCAATTTGCAAAAGAAGAAAAGGGGCATAAAAAACGT
The DNA here is from genome assembly GCA_015222065.1 of Bacteroidota bacterium. Taxonomy (GTDB): domain Bacteria; phylum Bacteroidota; class Bacteroidia; order Bacteroidales; family VadinHA17; genus JADFUQ01. The sequence goes on along the minus strand of JADFUQ010000187.1, from coordinate 12,399 downwards.
CTCCAAAATATTAAAATGGAAGAGACGTTTGAGTTTTCTGACGAGAAGGTATTTGATTTGAAGATTGGTGATTATCTTGTTGATGTTAAAGCTTCCAATGACATGTCCTATCAGGAGGCTTTAATTCTGGCAATGAAAAGAGAGAAATCGGCATTTAAACTGTATTCAGATTTGGCTGGCATTGCTCCAAACAGTGATTTAAAAAATATCTTTTTGGCATTGGCTCAGGAAGAAGCAAAACACAAATTACGTTTCGAAATAGAATATGATGATAATATTCTAAAAGAAAACTAGTAAGGACAAAAGAACATGAGGAACAAATTCTAAAAGAAAATAATAACTAAACAATGAATATTATTGTTGATTTTAAGAATGATTTTTTCAGTATTCTCAACGAGATGTCCCCATATCTGCTATTAGGTTTCTTGTTTGCAGGAATATTGCATGTTTTTTTTCCTCAGAAATATATCTCAAGGTATCTGGGCAAAAAAAACAAAAAATCTGTTATTAATGCAACCCTATTCGGTATTCCTCTTCCACTTTGCTCATGTGGAGTAATTCCAACCGGAATATCATTATTCAAAAACGGAGCATCAAAAGGATCAACAATTTCATTCTTGATTTCAACTCCACAAACAGGAATTGATTCGGTAATGGTTACATACTCATTACTTGGATTACCTTTTGCTATTATAAGGCCGGTTGTTGCATTTATTACAGGTATTTTTGGGGGTATATTAATAAACAAAACTGAAGCAGGATCCTCAAGTATTGAACCTGAATCATTTAATAACAATAAGCTTAAAAATAATACTTCTAAAAATCCGATTTTGAGCATGTTAAAATATGCTTTCATTGACTTTTTACAGGATATCTCGAAATGGTTGATTATTGGATTATTGATTGCTACTGCTATTTCAGTAATAGTTCCTGATGACTTTTTTACTTCATATCTTGGAAATGACTATGTGCAGATGTTTGTGGTTTTATTAGCATCTATTCCTTTATATGTTTGCGCAACAGCTTCAGTTCCAATTGCTGCTGTACTGATGTTTAAAGGAGTATCAGCCGGTGCAATTCTGGTTTTTTTAATGGCAGGCCCTGCAACCAATGCAGCTACAATCAGCATTATTACTAAAGTACTGGGTAAAAAAATTCTTTTTTATTACCTGTTTTCAATAATTACCGGTGCACTGATTTTCGGGTTTATTGTTAATTACTTTTTCCCAAATGACTTTTTGTTTAAAGAAACTCTTGATTTATATGGCGGGCATGAACATCACCTTTTACCGCTATGGGTAAAAACTGCTTCAGGTGTAACGTTATTATTACTTATTGCTTACGGATATATACAGAAACTAATAAGTAGAAAAAAACAATTGATAAAACTGCAAAATACCAACCACCCGAATCCAACTAAAATGCCATATATAACTATAAAAATTGAAGGCATGACCTGTAACAATTGTAAAAATAGTGTTGAAAACAATTTGAAATCAATTTATGGTATTGAGCAGGTAAATGTAAACTTAGCCAATTCGAGCGCAGCTATTAAAGGTGAAAATATTGACTTGGAAAAGATAAAAAGCTGTATAAATAGCTTAGGATATAAATATAAGGGAGAGGTTAAAAAGTCATAAGTAAGCAAAGTGAAAGAATTGACCGACACATATTATAAAATAAAAAAGAATATTCTTAATCGAATAATCGAATTTAAATCTGTTTGGAATGAAGCTGATGAGAAAAGGTTATTTCAGGAACTTTCTTTTTGTCTGTTAACACCTCAATCGAAAGCTGAAAATGCATGGAAAACAATAATTAAACTTACTGAAAATAATAAACTATTTGAAGCTAACACAAGTTCAATTTCAAATGATTTGAATTTAGTGAGATTTAAAAATAATAAAGCTTCTTACCTGGTTGAGGCCAGGGAAATGTTTTTTAATAATTCCAAAGGAATAAGGGAAACTTTGTCAGAGTTTACATCAGTTTGTGAAAAAAGAAAATGGTTAAACAATAACATTAAAGGCTATGGATTAAAAGAATCAAGTCATTTTTTGCGAAATATTGGATTTGTTGAAGACATTGCAATTTTAGATAGACATATTTTGAAAAATTTGAAAAGATTCAATGTAATTAGCGAAATTCCAAAATCTATTCCTGAAAAAAAATATTTTCAAATTGAAAGCCAAATGAAGAAGTTCTCAAATGAAATTAGAATTCCTTTAGGACATCTTGATTTTATCTTTTGGTATAACGAAACTCATACAATTTTCAAGTGATAATTGATTGGTTAGAAAAATATAATCCGGTAACCCAGGCACTAATAGCCACATTATTTACGTGGTTACTAACTGCTATGGGGGCAAGTTTGGTCTTTTTCTTTAAAACAATTAACAGAAAAGTACTTGATGGCATGCTTGGATTTGCTGCAGGAATAATGATAGCTGCAAGTTTTTGGTCATTGCTGGCACCTGCTATTGAAATGTCGGAGAATTCAGGCAAAACGCCATGGATACCGGCTGTTACAGGATTTTTAGCAGGCGGTGCTTTTTTATGGATATTTGATAAAATACTGCCACACCTTCATCTTGGTTACAAAAAGTCGGAAGCAGAAGGTATTAAAACCGGATGGCAAAAAAGTGTTTTACTTGTTTTGGCAATTACACTGCATAATATTCCTGAAGGCCTGGCAGTTGGTGTTGCATTCGGAGCATTGGCATCAGGTTTTCAGTCAGTTACACTTACAGGAGCTGTTGCATTAGCTATCGGAATTGGTATTCAGAACTTTCCTGAAGGTACCGCTGTTTCTGTTCCGCTAAGAAGAGAAGGATTGTCAAGGTTTAAAAGTTTTTGGTACGGGCAATTGTCAGGGATTGTCGAACCCATTGCCGCGGTTATTGGTGCAATTGCGGTTTTATCAATGACAAATTTCTTACCCTATGCATTATCTTTTGCAGCGGGGGCAATGATATTTGTTGTAATTGAAGAACTTATACCTGAATCGCAATTAAACAAAAACAACGATATTGCAACTATAGGAGCCATTTTAGGTTTTGCTTTAATGATGGCATTAGATGTTGGTTTAGCCTGAATAATTCATCACGCAAAGACGCAGAGGGCGCAAAGATTTGAATTGAAATAATTTTAATCCTCCTTCGCATTCCGCTTCGGCAGATGAGAAGAAAGTAGTTGATTTCCCGATGTTTGCATCGGAATTTTGGGTGCAGGGCTTGCCTTGGAGTTTAATATCATTTATTGCCTGCAATATTTTTTTATATTGAAATTGAATGTTTGAAACACTTATTGCTAATTTGGTTATTCTTTGCGGCTTAGCGGCTTTGCGAGAGATTTTATGAATAATGCAGGTTAGGTTAAGAACAAAATTGAAACAACATGAATTTAGTTAAACGGATAATTAATTTCTACATAGATGGGTTTAGAAACCTTGATAAAGTTGGCATAAAGCTATGGATAATTATTGGCATCAAACTATTTATCATGTTTGCAATCCTGAAACTGTTCTTCTTTCCTGATTTTCTGAATTCCAGATTCGATACAGATAAAGAAAAGAGTGAATATGTAATTCAATCGCTTACAAAAAATTAAGGTTATGGAAGCATTTGACATGTCTCTCGTAAATTGGTCAAGAGCACAATTTGCCCTTACAGCGATCTACCATTGGATTTTCGTTCCGCTTACTCTCGGTTTATCTTTTATTATTGCATTTATGCATGCAAGATACTACAAAACAGGGAGTGAGAAGTGGAAAAATACAACCAAATTCTGGATGAAACTGTTTGGGATAAATTTTGCCATTGGTGTAGCAACAGGAATAATTCTTGAATTTGAATTTGGAACAAACTGGTCAAATTATTCATGGTTTGTCGGTGACATATTTGGTGCCCCCCTGGCTATAGAAGGAATTATGGCATTCTTTCTTGAATCTACATTTATTGCCGTAATGTTCTTTGGCTGGAACAGGGTTAGTAAAAAGTTCCATATGCTGTCATCATGGTTTGTAGCCTTCGGATCAAACCTTTCGGCTCTATGGATATTGGTTGCAAATGCATGGATGCAAAACCCTGTTGGAATGAGATTTAATCCGGATACAGCCAGGAACGAAATGGTAAACTTTGCGGAAGTACTATTCTCACCTACAGCAATCTATAAATTTCTTCATACCATTTCAAATGGTTATGTTGTCGCTTCATTATTCGTAATTGGTATCAGCGCCTGGTTTATTCTTAAAGGAAGACATCTTGAATTTGCAAAACGAAGCATTAGTATTGCTGCTGTTTTCGGACTCTTGTCATCAATTTTTGTTGTTATTACCGGGGATAGCTCTGCACATGACGTTGCTCAAACGCAACCAATGAAATTTGCTGCGATGGAAGGAATTTACGAAGGAGGCGAAGGAGTTGGCTTAACCACTATCGGAATGCTAACACCTGGTAAAACATATGAAAACAATAAGAATGATTTTGTTTTTGCATTAAAAGCACCTAAAATGCTCTCATATCTCGCCAACAGAAACAGTAATTCTTTCGTTCCCGGGATAAACGATCTGGTTGACGGTAACAAAAACCATGATATTGTTCCAATAAGTGAAAGAATGGAATTTGGTAAATTAGCTATTAATGCATTTAAGGAATATAACAACTCTGAAGATGCTGAAATAAAGGAAGGTGCTTTAAAAACTCTTGAAGAAAACTATCAGCATTTCGGATATGGTTACTTACCCGATAAAAAGTCGGCTATCCCAAACGTTCCCATAACATTTTACAGTTTTCACTTAATGGTGGGTTTAGGATTCTTCTTCATTGTTCTGTTTGGTGCATTCCTGTTCTTTTCTGTTAAACAAAAAACTGAGAGTAAAAGGGGATGGCTAAAACTAGCTGTATGGTCTATCCCACTGGGATTTTTAGCTTCTGAACTTGGATGGGTTGTGGCAGAAGTCGGACGTCAACCCTGGACAATTCAGGACATCCTTCCAACCATGGTATCTACTTCCCATTTGAGCGCTTCATCAGTTCAGGTAACGTTTTGGGCTTTTGCTGCACTATTTACTGTTCTGTTAATTGCAGAAATAAAAATTATGCTTCACCAAATTAAATCAGGACCAAAAAACATGGAGGAGTAAATATCCACCCTCTAGGAAGGTGACTTTGAATTGCACCCATTGAGTGCTTTATTAATATGATCAAGGAATGATGGAAAGATGGAATAGTGGAACGTTTGTGCAAACTTGTTTGCGAAAACCTCATGAGCGGGTTGTGGGAAGGATTGTGGGAGCGAATAATAATGGAAAGGAAATGGATGACTATTATAAACATTCCAATATTCCAATAATTTATATCATATTTAACAAAAAAAACATAACCACCATCAAAGAAGGTGGATTTCTAAGATTGATTAAATAATGTTTGAAAATATGTCACATTTGGCTTTACAACAATATTGGTGGATAATAATTTCTTTACTGGGCTCTTTACTTGTATTTTTAATGTTTGTTCAGGGTGGACAAACTCTTGTAAGCCAATTAGCAAAAACCAGTACCGAAAGGAAAATATTATTTAATTCTATCGGCAGAAGATGGGATATTACTTTTACTACCCTTGTAACTTTTGGAGGTGCATTCTTTGCTTCCTTTCCTCTTTTTTACTCTACCAGTTTCGGAGGAGCTTACTGGGTTTGGATGCTTATACTTTTTAGCTTTATTATTCAGGCTGTGTCATATGAATACAGGACAAAACCTGAAAATTTTCTTGGAGAAAAAACCTATAACACTTTTTTATTTATTAATGGTTTGGTTGCAACTGTTTTAATAGGTATTGCTGTAGGAACATTTTTTACGGGATCTGATTTTTCAGTGGATAAACTCAGACTTACCGAATCGGGAAATAATGTCATTTCACAATGGAAAGGTCCTGCACACGGACTTGAAGCTGCTCTTAATTTAACTAACCTTAGCCTGGGTTTAGTAATTTTTTTATTGTCAAGAATACTCGGATCTCTCTATTTTATCAATAATATTGATAATAAAGCATTAGTACACAGAGCATCACATCTTCTGAAGTTTTGCTCAATTGCTTTTTTGGTCTTCTTTTTACTATTTACCGGACTGATATTAACACGTGAGGGGTTTGCTGTTAATCCTGAAACTCAGGAAGTCTATATGGAAAAATTTAAATACTTCCATAATCTTATTCAAATGCCTGTTATACTGGTGATCTTCCTTTTAGGTGTTGTTGGAGTTCTTGCCGGTATTTACATGGGAGCATTTAAGAAATCGGGTAAGGGTATCTGGTATGCAGGTGCCGGAACAATTTTAACAGTGTTTAGTATTTTCTTGCTTGCCGGTTTTAACAATACGGCATTTTATCCTTCAACTTATGATTTACAGAGTTCGTTAACCATTCAAAATGCTTCATCCGGTAAATATACTTTAACTGTAATGAGCTATGTTTCTTTATTGGTTCCATTTGTTATCGCCTACATTTGGTATTCATGGAAATCGTTGAATAAAAAAAAGATTAATGAAAAAGATATTAATAATGATGATATGGCATATTAAGTTGAGAAGAAGTTTAAAGTGAGCTAAAGTTTAAAGTGAACTTAAGTGAAGAAATGAGTAAATGATAAAATGAGTAAATGGGAAGAGAAGAAGTTATAACTTTAGGCACTTTAGACACTTTAGACACTAATAATTTATAACTTTAAAAAACCATATTATGAAAGCAATAAAAATTTCCGATAACATTTACTGGGTAGGTGCAATTGATTGGGATGTGAGGAATTTTCATGGTTATCTTACTCAAAGAGGTACAACCTACAATGCATATTTGATAATTGATAAGAAAATAACATTGATTGATACGGTAAAACCGGTCTTTACAGATCAGCTTATTGAGAGAATATCAAGTGTTATTGATCCTGGAAAAATAGATTTTTTAGTATCAAATCATGTAGAAATGGATCATTCCGGAGCAATACCTGCAATAATGAAATATAATCCGGGTGTTGAAATAATTACATGCCCAAATGGAGAAAAAGGACTAAGAACTCATTACAAAAAAGAGTGGAGATTTAATGTTGTAAATACTGGTGATTCAATTACAATTGGAGACAGAAGTTTACAATTTGTTCTTACTCCAATGGTGCACTGGCCCGACAATATGCTTACATACATACCGGAACAAAAAATATTGTTTTCAAACGATGCTTTCGGGCAGCATTATGCTTCTTCAGGCAGATTTGATGATGAGTGCCCTCTTGATGTTATTATGGAAGAAGCAAAGAAATACTATGCAAATATTGTATTACCCTATTCAAAGCAAGTTCAAAAAGCATTATCAGAAGCATCTAAGCTTGATATTGAAATGATTGCCACAAGCCATGGAGTTGGCTGGAAGAAAAATATTGAAAAAATATTGAGTAAATATGAAGAATGGTCTTCGAACAAAACAATAAAAAAGGTGGTAATTATTTACGATACAATGTGGAAATCAACTGAAAAAATTGCGTATGCAATCCATGATGCATTTGAATCTCAGGATTATCAAATTGTAATGAACAATTTACAACATAATCATATTTCCGATATTATGACAGAGCTTATTGATGCTGAATATATTTGTGTTGGTTCTCCAACCCTAAACAAAAATATAATGCCATCAATCGCCGGTTTTTTAACATATCTTAATGGTTTAGCTTCAGGAAACAAAAAAGCTATATCGTTCGGTTCTTATGGTTGGGGAGAACAAATAAAAAAAATTGATGAATATTTTAAGAATACCGGTTTTGAAATTATTGAATCTGTTAAACACAAATATATTCCCGGCAGTGAAGATTTACTCAGGATAAAGAACAATATTATTGAAAAGATTAAATAGTAGTTGCTTCCTTGAAAATTATATTATAATAAAAGAGAAAACTTTGAAAAACATAATAATTATCCTAAGTTGCTGGTTACTGGTTACTGGTTACTAGTTACCGGTCGCTGGTTGCTTGAAATTAGTTGACAGGTAAATGATTAATCTTTTAATTATATATAATATTTTTATAAACAATTGAATTAACCAGTAACTAGTAATAAGCAACTTGAGTTAATTAGTAAATTCTTATACATTATATTATGAATACAAGTATAAAAGCCAGTGCAAAATTGCTTAAAGAAAAAGATATAAGCCCATCGGTTCAACGAATCAGAGTTCTGGAATATTTACAAAACAGTAAAAATCATCCAACAGTTGATGACATATATATCGATCTGGTAAAGGAAATTCCTACATTATCCAAAACTACAGTTTATAATATATTAAAACTGTTCACTGAAAAAAATATTGCACGTACTGTCAGAATTGGAAATAATGAAGCCAGATATGATGGAGACACTTCCATTCATGGCCATTTTAAGTGCGATAAATGTGGTAATATTTATGATTTTAATGTTAATGTGGATGAATTAAAGCTTACCGGGTTATATCAATTTAAGATTAATGAATATCATATCTATCTGAAAGGAATTTGTAAAGAATGTAACACAAAGTAAGAAAAGCTTGGAAGGTTGAAGAGTCGAAGGGTCAAAGAGTTAAAGAGTTGAAGATTGGTTTCCACAATTCTTTGGCGTTATATGAAGAAACCTACCACGAATTTATTAATATGACCAGAAATTAAAAAAAATCGTAAATTTGTAATATGAATTTGGTTGAAAGAAACATAGGAAAGTTGAAGAAACTGTGTGATAAATATAATGTTTCAACACTATACGTATTTGGTTCAGTAACAAATAAAAAATTTAGAAAAGATAGTGATATAGATTTTCTTGTAACATTTGACGCTATTGAATTAAGTGAGTACGCTGATAATTACTTCGATTTTAAATTTTCATTAGAAGATTTATTTAATCGAAAAATAGACTTGCTTGAAGAAAAAGCAATAAAAAATCCATTCTTAAAACAATCTATTAACTCTTCAAAAGAATTAATATATGGATAATGAAATTAAAACCTGGTTGTTCGATATAAATTCTGCAATTACTGAAATTGATGGATTTTTTGAAGAAGGAAATAAAATTTTTGAGAATTACAGACACGACCTTAAAACCAAGCGTGCTATTGAACGAAATTTAGAAATAATTGGAGAAGCAGTAAAGAGAATTATAAATAAGAACAAAGATATTGAACTTACAAATGCCAGAAAAATAGTAGATGCAAGAAATCGAATAATTCATGGGTATGACACAATATCAGACGATGTGATTTGGGGAATAATAATCAATCATTTACCAAAGCTAAAAACTGAAGTTGAAGAACTGATGAATGATTAGTTCCATATCATATTATACAATCTATTGATATTGTTTTCCACAACCATATTCACAACTCACTTTCTCGCTACCTACTACCTACTTTTTACTTCTTACTTCTTCCCCTTCCCTATCCAAAAAACCGCCGAGCCAAACCACACAAATACACCGATAAGCATATATAACTTTAGTTGCGAAAGTTCTATTTTATCCATCAGGAAAAGGATAGAAGGGATTATGGTTAAACCTAATCCGCTATATGAAATTATTTTTAAGGCAAGCTTCATAATATTCATACTAATGTAACAGTTCTTTTTTGATATATCCAACTTAATACAAGATAAGTAACAACACCCAGTATCCATACCGGTGGTCCCAGGAAGAATACTTCCACGCCAAATACTCTGTTCATTACGAGTGCAAGCAACAACAATCCGAACCATGTAATTCCTGCAGCCCAGTTGAAATTAATTCCCCGCTTTTCAGCATAGTATTGAGTTAACCCGATTTTTGGTATCAGGTAATAGTCGGCAAATATTACAGCTCCCATCGGAAGCAATATCAACCCGTATATAGCTACAAACTCAAGCAATTTCATAACCAGTGCCGGGAACAAAGCAGCGGCTGTTGTCAGCATTCCGGCAATAAGAGTCACTTTCCACCGGCTCCAGTTTGGAGAAGCCACCTGCAATGCCAGTCCGGCTCTGTAAAGTGTTGGATTAGCTGTGGTCCAACCGGCAATTACCACACAAACAGCTCCGGCAATACCTACAATATTATATGCTAAAGGTCCCGGGGCATCAAAAAAGAAATTATTATACATCGCTGCTGCGTAAATTATTCCGGAACTGATCCATGCGACATAATGTCCGAGGAACATACCAATAGCTGATGCAAAACCATACTGCCATTTCCTTGCATATCTGAATAGTGACAAGTCAGCCATTCCCAGATGCATAGCAGCATTCGCCAGCCATGTAAAAAATATCACATGCCACATTGTAAATTTGGACTGCCCCTCAAGCGGGACACCACTCCATATCTTTACTTTAGCTATATCCCAGAATTCACCAAACGAATCCACATCCATGGTACCTATGGAAGCAATGGCTGCAGCAACAAATATCAGAAACATCCAGGGAGCACTTACCCTGGCAAACCTGGCAAGCGATTCAAAACCCATAATTGCCACCACTGTTATTACAGCACCAACGAATATCACTGTAATCACCCATCCTACACTATTAGGATACAGGTCGTTAAGCTCAGGCATCTGAATATGAAATGGAATCCCGACTGCGGTGGCTGATACAGCTACCATTGCACCGGCAAGGAAACAAAACATCAACGCGTTTACGATATTATAAATAAATACCAATACCGGACCGGCTATTTTTTTCAGATGCCAGTAAAGTGATAATCTGACCTTTACAGCAATAGGCGAAGTAATAAATGCCCAGCTTAAAACTGCAAGAATGTTTCCAATTAACCCGCCAACAAGCATATCAACCACTGATACCCCATGAGCCACAAACAACATCCCAATAACAAACTCGGTGCCTGCAATATGTTCACCGGCAAATATTCCGAGGAAATTTCCTATACCTTGCAAATTCTTTTCCTTCACCGGTTCCCGGTCAAATTCGTAAAGCTGATCAAGTTTTTTTGTTATAGTTGCAGTTTTCATCTTTTCAGCAAAACTTCTTTTTCATATTTTTCTATCTCACTTATATACCCTTCATCAGGGATAACTTCATTTTTAAGACAATAGTAATTCCAGACAGCCCCGAAAGGTTTTGTTTTCATCTCCTCAAGCAGAGCCAGTCGTTCAAAATTTTTTCCTTCCTCTTCATATTTCAACAAAACATCTGTCGGCTCAAGCAAGGCATACAGAAAACTTTTCAGTGCTGCCCTGGCACCCACTACATAAGCTCCAATCCTGTTAATGCTGGCATCGAAGAAGTCAAGACCAATATGCACTCTTGACAAAGCATCTGAACGAACAACCTCCTGGGCAATTAACAATATTTCATCATTCATTGTAACAACATGATCACTATCCCATCGCACACCCCTGGTTAAATGGAGTAGTATCTCATTTACAAATTGCAGGCATGAAGATATTTTATCGCCAACACTCTCGGTAGGATGAAAATGTCCGTTATCAAGGCATATCATTTTATTGTTTTTTACTGCATAACTCAGGTAAAAATCATACGATCCGACAACGAAGGATTCACTCCCTATACCAAACAATTTACTTTCAACCGAATCTTTGAGATATTTTTCCGGTATCCCGTACTCAAATATCTCATCAAGTGATTCTTTCAGAAGACTCCTGTGTCCATACCTGTCAATAGGTGTATCCTTTGTACCATCAGGAATCCAGATATTATGAATGCAACTGCTATCCAGTTCCAAACCAAAATATTCCCCAATTTCCCTGCATCGTTTCACATGTTCTATCCAGAATTTCCTTACAGATTCATTTTTACTTGACAGTGTAAAACCCGCATCGGCTTTTGGGTGTGAAAACAAGGTCGGATTAAAATCCAGTTTCAGTTTGTTGGCACGAGCCCAATTAATCCAACCCTGAAAATGGTCAGGTCTTATCTCGTCACGATCAATCCGCTTGTTCCCAAACTCCCCATAAATTGCATGAAGGTTGACCCTGTGATTACCCGGAAGCATAGAGAAAACTTTTCCCATATCACTCCTGAGTTCATCTACATTCCCGGCTTTGCCGGGGTAGTTTCCTGTAACCTGAATTCCACCACCCGACAACCAGGCATCCGGAGTTTCAAAGCCTCCAACATCATCACCCTGCCAGCAATGAAGTGAGAGACTGATATTACCAAGCGTACTGATAACCTGCTCAACATTCACTCCCAGGGAATCATATTCCTCCTTTGCAAGTTGGTAAGCGGTTTCAATTCTGTTTGATTTCATGACAGTATATTTTTAAATGTTACTGGTTACTGGCTTGCCACGTGAAATGCGACGAAGGAGCATATTTCACTGTGGTTACTGGTTACTGGTTCTGGGTCAATTAACCTCAAACATCTTCAAACTCTCTGCTCTTTGCTCTT
>JADFUQ010000186.1 GCA_015222065.1 Bacteroidota bacterium | reverse complement strand
TCTTGCTGATGATTTATCGGTGCCTCCTGTAAAAGCCACAGAAGTATTTTGAATAACACCGGTTTCCCAAATGTCCCTGACATTATTTTCATCCTGTGGTAACAGAACAAGTGTCCGGGTGTTTTTATCTTCCGGATAAACAAACGGATCAACAATTGTCCTTCTCCCGTCTAAAGGAGGTCCCCAGCTATCACCGTGCCATGTATCCATGGTTTCATAGTATTCCCCGCTGCCAGCCGGAATCTCAACCATACTTCCGTAAATGTTTGTGCCTTCATATCCCGTGGCATATTTATTCTGAAATGTCGGGATCAGGTTGATTTTATCAAAGTAAATATTGGAATTCACTTCAACACCAAGACCTTTTTTCTTTTTGCCTGATTTAGTAGTGATCAGAATTACACCATTGGCGCCTCTTGATCCGTACAGCGCTGAAGCATTAGGACCTTTCAAAACGGTCATTGATTCAACATCCTCGGGATTTATTCCGCCAATTCCATCACCATAGTCAATTTCTCCCCACATACCGCCTGAACTTATTCCCCTGTTAGTTATAGGAACACCGTCAACAACATATAAAGGTTGGTTACTCCCTGAAAGAGAACTGTTGCCTCGAATAGTTACCACAGAAGACCCCCCTGTACCTGAAGAAGTACTTGATACCTGAACACCTGCTACTTTACCGGTAAGGTAACTTGCAATATTGAGTTCTCTGGCGGCAGTTAAGTTTTCCGCTTCTAACGCCTGGGCAGAAAAACCAAGTGCTTTCGTTTCTCTTTCAATACCAAAAGCAGTGACAACCACTTGTTCCAGCTCTAATAATGTCGGTGCCATTTCAACATTAATCGTAGTGGAATTGCCAATAGTAAATTCCTGATCCTTCATACCTACAAAAGTAAATATGAGAGTTTCAGCATCTGAAGGTACAGTAATTGAATACTGACCATCGGCATTGGTGATCACACCAATGCTGGTTCCTTTTACCATCACAGTAACTCCGGGTAGATCCAATCCGTTTTCGGTAGATGTGATCTTACCTGTAATAGTACGCTCTTGAGCAAACGCACTACCAATTAAGGCGAAGATTAGCATGACAGTAACAAAATAGCGTTTTTTCATAAAATGAATAATTTAAGTTAATAAATAGGGATTTACTTGATAATAATAAAACATAAGCAAAAATTGATATTGTTAACGTTATTGTTTCTTTTATATAATTGAACTCGTTTTAATCTTAACATTTTTTTATATCCAATACGTATTACGTAACGTTATATATTTATATGAAACCTTCTATTTCGTTTATTTTAATAATTTTGCCACTAATATACATAAAAAACATTAAACAAAAGTAAAAAATATTATTTATTAAAGCAAACGTAACTAAAAAAAATGATAAACGAAAGGAATAAGTAAAAAAAAGAAGTTATAAGTGACTAAAGTTATGAAGAAGTTATAAGTGACTAAAGTTATAAGTGACTAAAGTTACCTGTAACCCGTAACACGTAACTCGTAACACTTTGGACACTTTAGTTCACTTTAGCCCCTTTTAACTTTAGGCACTTTCGACACTGAATAATTATAATATTTTTTATTCTTTCTTATAAGAGTAAGTTGATTACATTTGTTATACAGGGGCATTGAACAGAAACAATTCGGTGATGAATTTCTTAAACATAAAATTATATTATCATGAAAAGAAGAAATTTTTTTTATACAGCGGCTTGGGGTGCAGCAGGACTTGGTTTTGCGGCATCTTGTAAAGAAATAAACAGCGATAAGAATAAATCAATTACTGAAGCCGAAAACATTCAACTGTCTGAAGAGGTGCCAGGCTATCGGAAAAAAATAAAATCGTCTTTTTCACAGAGAAAAACAAAAAGTGCAAACGAAAGGGTTGTATTGGCTCTTATTGGCGCAGGTGCTTATGGAACGAATTTAGTGCTTGAACTAGCAGAGTTAAAAAAGAATGTTTTGGTTAAATATGTATGCGATGTTGATGATACACGTGGAGGACGTGCAATTACGGAACTTGAAAAGATACAGGGACATAAACCCGAACGGGTTAGAGATATGCGAAAGGTTTTTGATGACAAGGATATTGACGGTGTGATAATTGCAACTCCGGAGCACTGGCATGCACTTGCAACAATAAGGGCTTGTCAGGCAGGAAAAGATGTGTATGTTGAAAAGTGTGTATCCCACACACTTACCGAAGGCCAGAAAATGATTGAAGCAGCAATGAAATACGAGAGGATAGTTCAGTGCGGAACACAAAACAGGAGTGCTGATTATGGCTATTCTGCCAGGGAATATATTAAAAATGGAGAACTTGGTGAAGTTGTATCAGTTCATGTGAGAGAATTACTACCCGGGCCCAATCCTTTCAGTGAGAAAAAAAGTACAAAAGCTCCGGATACAATTGATTGGGATATGTGGTTGGGTCCTGCCCCCAAAGTACCATATAGTATATCACGAAACAAATCATGGGGAAATTATTGGGATTATTCCGGTGGTAATCCTTTAGCAGGTGGTTCTATACACCAGTTAGATTTGGCACGCCTTGTACTGGATGATCCGGGGTTCCCGAAATCCGTTTATTGTGCAGGTGGCCGGTATCTCTTTGATGACAACAGGGATATCCCTGATTACCAGATGGCAACATTCGATTTTGAAAACTTTGTATTAACACTGCAGGCAGGTGACTTTACACCATACATGGCAAAATCAAATGCTGAAATCCGGTTTGGCGAAGGTTTTCCCGAGTGGAAACAAAATGCCACCAGGATAGAAATACACGGTACTAAGCGAATGATGTATGTCGGACGAATGGGAGGGGGATGGCAGGTATATGATAAAGATAACCAGATAGTTGCACAAGAATCCGGGCTGTATCCGCGTAAAGCTCATCTGAGAAATTATATCAATTGTATTCGTACAAGGAACCAGCCAAAGGGCAATATTATTCAGGGACATAATAGTTCTGTTCTGATACACCTCGCTAATCTCGCGTATCGTTCCGGCAACAAACAGTTAATATTCTCCCCGGAATATGAAATGATTACCAATGATAATAATGCACAGGCTTTAGCTGAAGGAACCCATCGAAAGGGATATGAAATACCGGGGGAAGTGTAGGAAGTTAAAAGTGACTAAAGTGAACTAAAGTTTGGAAGAAGAAGAAGTTAAAAGTGACTAAAGTGAAGAAATGAGTAAATGAAGAAGTGACTAAAATGTCTAAAGTTATAACTTCTTCTAAATTTTAGTGCTTTAAAAAAAACTCAAAAAACAGATATATCTGTTCATTAGATTTTAGATTCGGTGAATGTTCCGGCCGGTTTGTCATGGCTACACGATTATTTACTCCCAGCAACCGGTTCACGGCAATCGTGTGATTAAGTGCCACCCAGCGCTGTGGAGGGTCTTCCGAAGCGAACATTGCCCATTTGCCACCGAACGAATGCCCAACAATACCGATATGATCTGAATCAACTTCCGGTCGGTTTGCAAGCACGTACCAGGCATTTACCGCCGCACAAGCAAGCATCGAAAGTGGTTCCACTTTGGCATCCGTGAGGCTCGGATAATAAAGTGCATATGTTTTTGCCTTTGTAGCCCGGGTTGTTCCAATTGATAAGGTTACAAATCCCCGTTTTGTCAATTGATAAGCAAAATCGCGATATGGTTTTCCCAGTCCGATAGCAGTTTCCGGCTCATAATAAACCGTTATAACTGCCGGTTTTTTCCCCTCTCCATCAGGAATAAGCAGATAACCCTCTGTTTTTTCAGTAGGTGTCCAATAAAACCTTATACGGTACTGCATAAAGTTCTCCCGGTGTGTTGTTTCAAGAATTTCCACTTCCTGATCCTTAATCAACGGTGGCCATACTCCCATCATATTGTTCCAGCGGCTAAGTATTTCTTCCCGCCGCTTCTGCCAATCCTCAATGGTTTCCACAGAACGCCCGTTATAAAATTTTAATGGCGAAAGGAATTCACCATACTTGTCTGCAAATTCAGCCGGGGGCGAAAAAAACGTTTCTATCTTTTCCCAAATAACAGCCGCCTCCACATTAGGCTCCTGGGCAAAGACTGAATGTTTACTACCGATAATTATAAATATTACCAGACTTAACGAAATGGTTTTCTTTAATAAATGTATTAGATTCATTAGCTCCAATTAATAATTTACAATCAGTATTCTATTATTATAAACTTTCTGCTTTCCACTATTCCATCTTTCCATTCTTCCATCATTCCAAAATTCTGGGCTTTGGTTTTACAACCGCAACACTTATTTCATCAAAAACATCAATTGCGGTTGTGATACCCTTAAGCGGTTGAACTATTTTTTCATTTGGAGAATCGAGTACACACATACCAACAATTTCAGGTTTCACCACATTTCCTTCAACAACTTCAAATTCCGCTTTGTATAACAGTGCCGGCTGTCCGATTGAAAATTCATCAGTGGTTTTTTCCACCTCGTTATATTCCTTATAATACTCGTTGAAATCGCCAGCAAGGTTAACCTCTATCCAACAGATCCATCTACTGCCAGGTGGTACTCTTACTCTTGTTTTAAAATACCCGGGACTAGGTGTTGCCCCGGTGATAGCAAGCGGAGCAGGCTTATCAAAAGTTGGATGATTTTTTGTCTGATTTTCAATTTTATAAACTTCAAACCATTGTGGTAAAGCAACAGGAACATCCGCCTTTCCTTCCCAGTCTCCCAAAGCTGCACGTTTTGTAACAAAAACAGTCTGATTTGTACCGGTCCTGGGATTTTCAAGCCAGATTGCAAATGTTGGAGATTCTCCAAAAGTCGATTCCTGTACCAGCTTTTCATTAATATGAATTCTGAATTCAATATCAGTTTTATTCCATGTCCGTACAAACGCGTATATAACCAGACTTATGGCAACCAAAAAACCTGAGATTAATATGGTAATTATAACCTTCTTCCATTTTTTATCTTTCATATATTTTTTTTTGAAGTGACTAAATATAAGAAGTGACTAAAATGCCCGCCCGGCTGAGCCATTCGGACGGACCTAAAGTTTTAACTTCTTCTCTTCTCAACTTTAGGCACTTTTAACTTTAGTCACTTCTTCATAAAATAACCCCAAACTTGTTTTTTGCTGTTTTCTTTACATTTTCATAATTTTCAAATGCTTTTACACCACCGGCTGCCGTAGTTGAAACAGCTCCCATCAGGTTGCCAAATTTCTGACATTCTTCAATATTAAAACCATTAATGTATTTAAGAATAAAACCGGCATTAAAACTATCACCTGCCCCGGTTGTGTCAATTACTTTTTCATTTAAAAAAGGAGGCATATCCCTTAAATTGTTTTCATAAAAAACTGTAGAACCCTGATTTCCTCTTTTGATCGCCAGGATTTTGATATACTTCTTTATTGAATCAATAGCTTCACGTATATTACTTTTACCTGTCAGTAATAATAGCTCTTTCTCATTTGGAAAAAAAAGATCGACATAAGGCAGTACATCATCGATATTAAGGTCCCATTTTTCATAAGGGTCCCATTGCATGTCAAATGAAGTAGTTACCCCTAGTTCTTTACACAATCTGAATAATTTTCCAAGATCTCCACGGAAACCGGGTTGCATGAAATAGGAGGAAAAGTGGACGTGTTTGGCTTTTGAGAGATCATCTTTTGATATATCGTTAATAGTCAGATGATCCATTGCGCCGGGATAGGTAATATTAGCTCTGTCTTCTTTAACACTTAATACTATTGTCGCACCGGTACTTAATTGATCATCCGTTCTTATCATTGAAACATCAACATTTTTCTTCTTAAGGTCACGCAATACAACATCTCCGAATTCATCATTACCAATTTTCCCCAGAAAAGCTACACTGGCTCCCATACTTGAAATATTGCTTGCAAAAATTGCAGATGAACTGCCAAGTGTTAAGGTCATCTGTTGTGCTAATACCTCTTTTCCAACTTCAGGGAAATTATCTATGTTATGTAAGATAATATCAACATTCAATTCACCTATAACTAATACATCGAATAGTTTTTTCATTTTAATTAATTCAATTTACTAATTAGTGTTTGTTCATAAAGGCAAACATTTTTGTAAAATAAAGCACCAAATAACAAATAACAAAAAACAAATAAATCCCAAATAACAAAAAACAAATAGCAAACGAAGTGAGCTCATCGCCTGTTATGCATTTTTCGGGGAACACCTTTAAAAATTAATTATTTCGTTAGTAAATAAATTCCAAATATCAATTGTCAAATGACCGAAACTGTTTTGATCATTGAGTTTTTGAATATTGTAATTTATTTGTAATTTGGTGCTTGTCATTTGTGATTTTTACTATTTACTTAAATTTTTGGACTTTATAGATGGGTTTTAATAAAGATTATGTAAAGTTAAATTTTTATCAAACATTTAATACTACAAAAAATAACAACCAAATTCAGGTTACTCAATTATTTTTATCTTGCCTAAATCGTACCAGCCATCTTCTGTCTCTCCTTCAATGGCCAGTTTAATTTTTGGTTTGGAAGTAAGCGGATCAATAATTCCGATTTGCAAGTCGTAAATACCCGGGGGCATATTCCAGGGTATAAAGATTGCATCATCGTAAAGATTATCGCCCGGGAGCCAGGTTTTTATATCTGCATTAGTGGTCAGTATCTGAGTTCTGTTTGTGTTTTTCAACCGTATTGCCAATGAATACTCCTTATAACATGGAGCTACCCCCTTATTATCCCACCAGGTAGTGAAAAATAATCTTTTACCGGGTTTGCATGTTTCAGGATAAGTAAACTTACGCAGCACAAAACGATACCCCATTTTTTTAATCCATTGGTTAATTTCCGGCCACCATTCTTCCGGTATTCCGGAGGACTTATTATTATAGGAAGAAATGTGCCATTTCAGTGATTCATTAATTATAAATCGGACATCTTCAATGGTATAGTCCTGTTTCTCTTTCCAGCCCTTAATGGTTCCGCAAGCTTCAAGGGAAACGGGGCCTTTTTTCCATGCATCTTTCATGCCGCAGTTAATGATATCCTGAGGGTACACATCATACATATGTGTAAAACCGTTTTGTTCTTTTGCCCAAAAACCAAGATCACCAAGACAATCCACACGCCAGCCAACATTTGCCTTTGACAGACCGTAACTATTGGTTCTAAGGTCGGTTAATTGCATGATCAAAGGTGTTTTTGTAAAGGATTCCAGATAGGCATCTACCAGAGCCTTCATAGTTTTATCAGATAATAGTTCTGTATATTCTCCTTCACCCCAGGCGCCAATAATCGATAAGTCAATTGCATTCAGGTCGGGATGCCCATCATATCGTTTACCCATTTCACGGATAAGGTTGCCGAAATGTTCAATATAACGAGGGTCTTCATGATCAACTTGCCAGTGTTTTGTTACAGACTGGTTTAAAAATGTATCCCCTACCATTTTCCTGTACCAGTCAGGAACATCCGTTGCCGGCAATTTGGTTCCGTAAGGAGCAACTCTGAACAAAAGCTGTTGTTTCCGGTTATGCGCGGTTTTTAATGCCTTATCAATATGATCCCAGTTATACCTGCCCTGTTCAGGCTCAAGAAACCTCCAGTATAACCTGAAATAAACTATGGAAGTCATAGGGTGTTCCTTCATTTCCAGGTTTCCGTCAAAATCCTGGTATTCAATTGGAAATCCTTCAGTCCAGCCTATTCCATCATTTAATTCGTCACCATTAAATCGTTGAAATGTCATGAATCCTATTCCTGGATTAATGAGAATATCATTAATTTCTTTTGGTTTTACTACAATCTTTTTCACAATATCCTGTGATACTAAATCAAAAGACAAAAATGAAAATAAGATTACCATAATGGAATAAAGCGGTATGTTATTCTTTTTCATAATTAGTTGGTGTTTAGTAAATAAAGAAGTGCCTAAAGTTATAAGTGCCTAAAGTTCAAAATGCCTTCATTATCTCATTTCCCCTTTTGCATTACAAATATAATAAGTTTATGACAGAAAATATTTTTTTAAGTAAGGTATTGTAAATGAAAAATATTTTATATACTTTTAACAAATGAAATGAAAAGAAATCACAATGAAAAGAAAACTATTAATTATTGTTGCATTAAGTGTTGTAATTCTTAGTTGTGGCAGGAAACAATACTATGTTGCAGATGTTGATAATCCCGAGTTTAAAGAAAACACTGTGTTTTTATCATTTGAAGATATGAGTTCTCCAAAATTTGAGGCATTGAGAGAAAAATATCAGCTTGATACTGTTTTTCATGGTGAAAAGGATGAATTTAAAAGAATATTACTTTTAAGACATTGGATAAAAACAGTAATAATGATTGAAGATTTTAGCGAACATTACAGTGGGGAAGGATACGCGGAAGGTATTCTGGATGCTGCTTTAAATGGGGAAGGTTTTCATTGTGGCCATTTTATGAAGGTACAGAATGCAGTTATCAATGCTTATGGGTATGTTACAAGAACTTTAGGAGCCGGTCCGGGTGTGCAAGGTGGACCGGACGGCCATCATGGGATCAATGAAATATGGCTTAACGATTATAATAAATGGTTTTTATCTGACGCAAAATATGACCATCACTTTGAAAAAAACGGAGTTCCCCTTTCTGCATTGGAAATACGTGATGAATACTTAAAAAATAAAGCAGCAGATATAGTAAAGGTACAAGGACCTGAACGCAAGATAATAGATATTGATCCTGAAACAGGTACAAGTAAAGAGCGAAGTGCCCAAACATATACCTGGATAGAATGGCACACTTATAATAATATGTTTACAGTATGGCCTGATTTTATAACAATGCTGAATATGTATGAGGATGAATATTTTGACAACAATACATGGATATGGGGAGGGAAACCTCACTGGGCATATAACACCGATTTTATAAATTTAATTAAAGATCGTGGTGCAATAGAATGGACGCCGAATACTATAGCATCAGACGTGCAAATTACTGAAGGTATTGCACAAATTGTATTAACCTCAGATAAAACAAATCTGAAAGAGTACCAAATGAAGGAATTACCTTCAGGTGATTGGAACAGAGTTGCCGATACAGTAATGCTGGAATTAAAAAAGGATAAATATGAAATGGTTTTTCGTACTGTTAATCCTGGAAATGTTACAGGACCGGAACATAAAATAATAATAGATAGTAATTAATAGCATACTCCTTTAAATCTTATAATCATGAAAAAAATCACTTTTGTTTTAATAAATCTATTCATCATCTCTGTTGTTTTTGCCGGATGTAAAACTGAAAATAAAACTGTGAATAAAATTAAGAATAAAAATGCAGGTACTTATATTGCGGATTATACTGTAGCTAAGGATAGTATATTACGAGCCATACCAAAACAATATATTGATTTGGCAAGAACCACTTTACATATTGCTTATCAGCATACTTCACATGGAACCCAGGTTGCCAGGGGTATATTTGGTTTGCAGGACTTTAAAGATGGTGATGATGTTTTGTTTGGAATTACCGATAAAGCTCAAGAGACTAATAAATTAGATTTTAATGATCTTGTAATTAAAAGTTATGCCGCTCCCGGAATAGATGCTTCTGATCTTAGCAGGAATGAAACGGCATTTATCCAATCAACAAGAGATTTTTTGGATGATCCTGCCAATTCTGAAATAAATGTTGTTATGTGGTCATGGTGTAATATCGCGGGCCATCATGTAGCGCAGAATTATCTCCCCGGCATGGATTCGTTGATTACAGAATATAGTACAGGCGGCACTAAAATAGGCACCGGCGAGGGGCAAAGGCAAAATCCGGTTACATTTATTTTTATGACCGGTCATGCTAATGTTGGAGATAACGTTGGCGATGGTAAACCTAAAAACCAGGCTGAATTGATAATCAGTCATTGTTTGAAAAACAAGCAATTTTGTCTCGATTATTGCAGTATCGACATTCATGATATGAAAGATAATTATTGGGAAGACACCGGAGATGACGGGAACTCTTCGGCTTATGGAGGGAATTTTTATATTGATTGGCAAAATTCTCATCAATTAGGTGTTGATTGGTATGAAAACAAAAAGAGTCCGAATGGCGAAGTTATATTTGGAGCACATAATTCCCAGCATATTACTGCTAATAGAAAAGCTTTTGCCATGTGGTGGATACTTGCAAGAATTGCAGGATGGGATGGTAAAATATAGATTCTTTTTATGTAAGGTTGATAAGTGTGGTCATAGTTTAATTTAGGGTTGAAAACCCCAGAAAATGTCATTTCCGGCAGATTTTGGGGTTTTTTTTAATAATAATCATTGTAAAAATCAGTCGGCAGTCCACAGTCCACAGTCGGCAATCTGAAGACCGGATTATTTAGTATCTGTCCATAAAGTCAAGCATTCTCGAAATAAAGCACTAAATAACAAAGAACAAAAAGCAACCTAACGAAGTGATCTCATAGCCTGCTCCGATTTTTTCGGTGAACAGCTTTGAATACTTCGACTAGGCTCAGTACAAGTATTGAGATTTTGGTTATTGAAATATAATTTGTATTAGGAAGTTTCTTGCTAATGTAAAAAATATCCATTGCAAGAGCAACTGCTGATTGTTGACTGCCGACTGCCGACTGCCGACTGATTACTTATTCCATCAGGGAATTAAATGCATATTCAGGCAACATTTCATGATTTCCTTTGAAAATAATTAGTTTAACGTTTTTGTATTCCCTCTTTAAGTAAATTTTCCTGTCAGAAATTTTCCCATAGTTACAAACTGGGGTTCTGTTTTCAATTAAATCCAAAGTTTCTTTAGTCGATACATAATATTGTTCGTTATTAACACCTAAATCATGTAATATCTTATTGTAAAAATTTATTGAGTGAGTTATTGGAACACTCCCCTGAATTCCGTCAAAAACGCCGGCATATATTTCAAGTTTGGAATTGCTAAGTTTATTAATCGGGGTATCCCAATAAACCGGCGATTTCTCTTTTGCAATCGACATATTCAATTTATTATCTTTAGAATTAGTACAATTTAAAATATCATCGGCATATATATTTTTTCTCCACAAACTTTGGTGATACCATGCCGGCAAATCGGAGATCGGTACCCAGGAAGAAAACTTTTTTATTTTATGTTTGCTTTTCATAAACATACATAATGTAGCATATCCGCCACCACTTACTCCCACAATAAAAATATTTGCCGTGTCAACATTGGCATTATTTATTGCATAATCAATAGCATCATCAATATCGGTTAAGGCTAATTTGCTGCAACATGCATCATTAGTTTGGTTAGGCCCGCGAAAGTCGGGATGTATGTAATTCCAATCCTTTGTTTTAGCAAGAATAGCTAATGTGTCGTACTGACTAAAATCACCACTCCAGGTGTGGAGACTTACAAGTAAGGGTCTTGAATTATTTGATTTGGTTGGATAGAAATAAGCTTTTTGTACTATGGTATCAATTGAAGAGCTTATTTCAATATTTAAAAAATCCTTATCCCAATAAACACAGCTTGTACTATCATACTTTATATTTTGATGGTTGGGAGATTTAGAAGTGCTAAACCAACTGTTTTGATTCTTTTGCACAATAATTCCGATTGAAAAACTAATAACAATTGTAATAGTCCAGGTTATTGAAATCACTAATTTCTTTTTCATACGTTTAAATCTTTTATGTTAGTGACAAGTATTTTCTACCTTTTTACAAGTTCTGTGGTATTTGTTACTCGTTCCCACAAAAACCCATGGCGCAAACCCGCTCGTGAACTTCCATGTGAAAAAATCCGGATACTGTTGCGCAACCGTTATTTAATCATTTTTCTTTGTGCATTAATAATACATGGAAGTTTCATAATTTTCTATTATCAAATATATATTTATTGAACTTATAAAAATAAAAGGTTTTAATAAATATGTCAATTTTTTAATATAGTATTTGAAAGTGATAATAATATTAACTAATTTCAAATGCTTTTTAAGTGAAGAAATGAGTAAATGATAAAATGAGTAAATGAGTAAATAGGAAGAGAAGAAGTTTAAACTTTAGGCATTTTAGGCACTTTAGCCACTTTAGCCACTTTAGACACCTCTTCATTTAGTCACTTCTTTTTCAACACTGAGTAGTTAAATCATATATAGTTTTTATTTGCAACCCTTAAAAACTCTGATATAATGAAACGATATCCTCATGCTTTAATTATCTTATTAATTGTTTTTATTATTATTACCGGAGGCGTAAGAGATAATAATACAAACAAAATATCTAAAGAATCTATTGTAATATCACCCAATGATCATATGTCGTTTGCTCAGGAAAAGCTTAGGGCGATCAATAATGTTGATAAGCAATCAGAGAAAAAGAGGTTTGAATTGATATGTCCGGACTTGTATAAATTTAAGGATGCGTGTAATGTTTATTTATTGAAATCCGGATCATC
>JADFUQ010000185.1 GCA_015222065.1 Bacteroidota bacterium | reverse complement strand
TTGATTTAGCTGCAGCTTCAAGTCTTTTCTGCCATTTTGATTTTTGAGCAGGTTTCTTCTTATTCTCTTGTAACTTTTTTAATATTGCTTCTTCATCTATAAATCGTTTTGTAATCAAATTCTGCCCGAAAGTTATAATGTTAGCCAGAAAATAATAATAGGTTAATCCGGCAGAAAATTTATTCAATATTAACATAAACATAACAGGCATTATATACATCATTCCTTTCATACCGGGCATTTGTGTTGATTCTGTAGCGGGACTGTTAATTTTCATTGTTATGATAGTTGAAACAGTCATCAACAGGGTAAAAAGACTTACATGATCACCATACATTGGTATTTCAAAGGGAAGGTTTAAAATCGAGTCGTAAGTTGAAAGGTCATGTGCCCATAAGAATCCCTCCTGCCGCAATTCAATTGAAGACGGGAAAAAGCGGAACATAGCAAAAAGGACAGGCATCTGAAGCAACATGGGCAGACAACCACCCATTGGACTGGCACCTGCTCTTTTATAGAGAGCCATCACAGCCTGCTGCTTTTTCATAGCATCTTCTTTCTTGGGAAACTTTGCATTAATCTCATCAACCTGAGGTTTAAGCACCCTCATTTTAGCCTGCGACATATAAGATTTGAAGGTAAAAGGGAAAAGACCCATCTTGATAATTATGGTAAGAATAAGAATAATAATACCATAATTCCCAATAAAATTATTCAGCCAGTTAAAAAGGGTAATAATCACATACTGGTTAATAAAGCGGATAATGTTTTTTCCAAGGTAAACCAGTTCTTTCAGTTCCAGTCCATACTTTTTCAAGGTCTGGAAGTGATTAGGACCGAAATAAAAACGCAAATTAATTCTTTCCTCATTTTTACCTTCATAGGGAATACCAAGTTCTGTACGCATTTTCCGAAAGTATTTTTCGGAGTCAAGCTGTTCTGTACGCATATAACCATTAGTAAAAAAGTTATCAGCAATAATAACAGACGAAAAAAATTGATCTTTAAAGCCAACCCATTTGATTTTTGTAGGAATATCTTCCTCTTCAACATCTTTGCTTGATCTCATTCGAAATCCTGTAACTTCACCTTCAAAGAATTTGTATTTCAGGGAACTATAATTATTTTCATTTTGCCTGCCTTTTTCCTGTTGTGGCATAAAAATTTCCCAATTTAAATCGAGGTTATTCAGATTACCTGCAATTATCTCATCCATTCCATACAAAGTAATATCAAGATCAACCATAAAACTCCCTGGTTCAAGTGTATACAAGAATTCAATATACCTGTCTTCACTAACTTCCAAACGAAGAGGAACAGACTGCTTTGTATTTGACGCATTAAAACTGGTTTTTTCTTTCACCGGTTTAAAATAGAACATCTTAGTCTCAATTGGCTTATTATCAATTGTAAAGAACCGTAATCCAAATTCGGTTGAATCACTGTCAAAAAGTATTAACGGTAATGAATCGTGTGTTTGATAATTTTTTATCTCTACTGAATATACACGTCCTCCTAAGGTTGACAGTTCAATTTTTACTTTGTCATTCTCAAGATTAATAAAACTATTCTCACCTGAGACACTGGATGAAAAAGCTCCATACATATTTTGCACCTCCTCATCTGAATAGACAACTGTCTTCTCAACCGATTCCACCATCTGCCTTTTAGTTTCTTCAGGTTTAGTTTCATTTGTTGTGGCAGAATAAGTACTTGCTGTATCAGGGATTATTATAGAATTAATTCTGTATATTCTTTCATATACATAATCCTCGTTTTCTTTGTAAGTAAGTGCCTTTCTATATGCCAACTTTGCAGCTTCGTAATTCCTGGCATCGAATAAAGAATCAGCCACTCTAATTTCATCTTCATAAGCTTTCCTGGTCTTTTGGGTATTGAACACACCAAACAGAATAAAGATTGCTGCTATCAGGATTATTCCGACTATTGAATTTTTATCCATTTCTATTTATTGATTTCAATTAATATTTTCGTAACTATTCAGTGATCAAATGAAGAAGTGACTAAAGTGCCTAAAATGCCTAAAGTTATAACTTCTTCTCTTCCCATTTACTATTTTTATCATTTACTCATTTTTCTTCATCTTTCCTGCCTACTATTTACTACTTTCTACTTACTTCTTCACTCTTCTCTCTTCCCTTTTGCCTTCTGCCTTCTGCCTTTTTCTTCTTCCATATGATACTTCACAGCTGCTTTAATAAAATCCACAAAAAGTGGATGTGGTTTAATTACAGTAGAGCTGTATTCAGGGTGGAACTGAACTCCGACAAACCATCTGTGTTCAGAAATTTCCATAATTTCAACAAGTCCTGAATCGGGATTGATCCCCACTCCTTTCATACCTGCATTTTCAAAATCTTTGAGATATTTATTATTAAATTCGTACCTGTGACGATGGCGTTCTGAAATATTTTTCCTTTTATATGCCATATATGTCAGAGAACTTTTATCAAGCACACAATTATATGCACCAAGCCGCATGGTTCCACCCTTCCGGGTTACTTTCTTCTGCTCTTCCATTAAATCAATAACCGGAAATTTTGTTTCAGGATCCATTTCGGTGGAATTTGCTCCTTCGAACCCTAATTTATTTCTGGCAAATTCTATTACAGCACATTGCATACCGAGGCATATACCAAGGAAAGGTATATTATTTTCTCTGGCAAATCTGGCAGCAAGAATTTTCCCTTCAATACCCCGATGTCCGAACCCGGGGGCAACCAGTATTCCATCAAAAGCTGAAAGTTTCCTTTTATAGTTTCTTATATGAAGTGTTTCAGACTGAATAAGATCAACTTCCACATGACAATCATTACTGGCACCTGCATGAATAAATGATTCGGATATAGATTTATAAGCATCCGGCAACTCAACATATTTACCAATCAGTCCGATTTTGATATGATGTTTAGGATTATTCAGCTTATTAAGGAAGGTTTTCCATTTTCTAAGTCCGGGTTCTTTTTCAATAACAAGGTCAAGCTTTTTTAGTACAGTAACATCAAGCTTTTCACGATGCATAAAAATCGGGACCTCATAGATTGTGGAAACATCAATTGATTCAATAACAGAATCATGATCAACATTACAAAACAGGGCTACTTTATTCTTTATATCATCAGAGAGTTTTCTCTCGGTTCGCAGTACCAGGATGTCAGGTTGAATACCTGTTTCCAGTAATACTTTTACTGAGTGTTGTGTTGGTTTTGTTTTAAGTTCTCCCGAAGCTGATAGATATGGAACCAGAGTAAGGTGTATTACTAAACTATTTGACCGACCCAGTTCCCATTTAAGCTGTCTTACCGACTCGATATATGGAAGTGACTCTATGTCTCCTACAGTACCTCCTATTTCAGTAATAACAACATCATACTTTGTTTTTTTTGCAACTTTTTTAATCCTGAATTTTATCTCATCGGTAATATGCGGAATAACTTGCACTGTCTTACCCAGGTAATCCCCCTTTCGTTCCTTATTGATAACCGTCTGGTAAACCATTCCGGTAGTAACGTTATTATCCTGGGAAGTAGGTTTGTTAAGGAATCGTTCATAGTGACCAAGATCGAGATCAGTTTCAGCGCCATCAACAGTTACATAACATTCACCATGTTCATATGGGTTCAGAGTACCCGGATCGACATTAATATACGGATCAAGTTTTTGTATAGTAACAGAATACCCACGTGCCTGCAACAATTTGGCAAGAGATGATGATATGATTCCTTTTCCCAGGGAAGAAGTAACCCCACCAGTCACAAAAATATATTTAGTAGAAGACAAACTATAATTTATTTAGAGGTTATATTTTTAAATACCCTTACCGGCACTATCCATCCAGATCAGTCTGATCAATCATTTTTATTTTTTCTTCCAGAAGGCTGATATTCTCTTTTGCCTGATCAATTTTCTCATCTACTTCCCTGATCAAAGATTCGGCATTATCAGATTTTGCAAAAAAGCCTTTATTATTTTCCCAGAGAACAACATCGCTTTCCAGGTTTTTAATCTTATTATAAAATTTCTCCCTGTCGTTTTTAGCCTTGATACTTCCCTTCGGACTCTCGCGTAATTGCTCTAATTTATTCCTGTATTTAAGTTTACCCTTTCTGAACTCGTCAATATCCAACTTGTCAAACTGCTTATTAATTACACTCTTATACCTGCTAATAATCTCATCCTTTTGTTTGAAAGGTACAAATCCGATCTCTGTCCAGCGATGTTGAAAATCCTGGATTTTGTTAAAGTTCTCTTCTGCATTGTCAACAGGTTTATATTTCTCAATTTCTTCAATTAATTCATTTTTCAGTTTCAAATTATCTTTAAATATTTCATCCCTGTTGGAATAATATCCTGATTTCCTTTCAAAAAACTTATCACATGCAGCTCTGAAACGTTTCCATATTTTTTCTGAATTTTTCCTTGGAACCGGACCTGTCTCTTTCCACTGTTTTTGTAATTTGATCAGTTCATCTGTAGTTTGTTTCCATTCTTCACTATCCTGCAATTCTTCTGCCTTAACAGCCAGTTCTGTTTTCAATTTAAAGTTATTATTCTGAACCTCTTTATGTTCAGTATAAAAATTCCGCTTTGCCAGGAAGAAAGTGTCACAAGCTTCCCTGAACCTCTTGTAGATTTTATTATTATGTTTACGCGGAGCAAAACCAATTGTACGCCAAACCTTCTGAAGTTTTTTTATCTCATTGGCAGTTTTCTCCCAAGACTTGGGAGATTTGATATCAGATTGCTTATTAATTTCTTCTACCTGTTCGCATAGTTTCGTTTTGTCTTCCAGGTTCTTCTTTTGCTGATCTTTAATATCCTGATAATAATGGTGATGTTTCTTGTTAATCTTTGAAGTTATTTCCTTGAATCTTTCCCATAATTCTGTTTTGCTTTCGCGTGGAACAGGACCTATCTCTCTCCACAGGTCATGATATTTCTGAAGTATTTCATAAGAAGTGATAACATTGGATTCCGATATTATTTCTTCTGCTTTTTCACAAAGTTTAATCTTAGCTTCCTGATTCTTTTTCAAATCAAGATCTCGCAGTTCTTTATCGATTTTAACATAGTCATAAAACTTTTCAACATGATGGTGGTAAGTTTCCCAAAGATCCTTTAAATTTGGTTGGGGCACCATACCAACAACTTTCCAGCGATTTTGAAGATCACGGAATTCCTGAAAAGTTTTATGAAGTGACTCCTCACGGTTAACAAGATCTTTTATTTCATCAATAATTTTATATTTCTCCTTAAGGTTCTCCTGCTTATCAGCCTCAAGGGTTTTATTATATTCAGTTTTTTTCTTTTTAAACTTTTGTAGAAGACTTTTTAAATTTAATTCAAGAGGATCATCCACGGGCATAAAATCTTTTAATTCACCACCCTCAGTAAGAAATTGTTTTTTCTTTTGTTCCAGTTCACTTCTGAGCTTCTTGTAAAAATTAATTTTTATCCGGTCAATATCATTTCTGATCTCGTTTACAGGTCTTTCTTCAATCAGAAGTGTCAATCTGTTAACCAATTGCTCCTTTCCAAAAGTTGAATAATCAACTGATTTTACCAATACTTCCTCAACTTCCTTTTCCTCTGCCTTATCAGAATCTTCTTCTGCCTTTGTTGTTTCTTTTTCCTCTGACTTTACTGAATCTTCTTCTGCTTTTTTTACTTCCTTCCCTGCTGTTTCATCAGGATCTTCCT
>JADFUQ010000184.1 GCA_015222065.1 Bacteroidota bacterium | reverse complement strand
TTTGTTATTTACCATTTGGTTCTTTAATTCAAAATTTGTTTGACTTTATAGACTGACATTAAATAGTACAGTCTTCAGCTTGTCGACTGCCGACTGCTGACTTTAAAATAATGAGATGAGTAAAAAATTTTAGACACTTTAATTATTTAATCATTTAATCATTTCTTTATATAGACGCTAAATAATTAGGAACTTTAAACATAACAATATGAGTATTATAGAAATTAAAAACCTGACAAAAATCTATGACGGTTCGGGTATTGAAGTAAAAGCTGTTAACGGAATTGATCTGAATTTTGAGAAGGGAGAATTTGCTGCAATAGTCGGTCCTTCCGGCTCCGGGAAAACCACCCTGCTTAACATGCTGGGAGGACTCGACCATCCAACATCAGGCGAGGTGTTTATTGATGAACAGAATATCTGGGAACTTAAGTCAAGGAAATTAACTGATTTCAGGATGAACAACATTGGCTTTGTGTTTCAGGCATATAACCTTATACCTGTGCTGACTGCAAAAGAAAATGTGGAGTTCATTATGCATTTACAGGGTAAAAGCAAAAAGGAACGCAACAGCCGTACGCAGGAATTACTAAAGGCTGTAGGGCTTGAAGAACGAATAAACAGCCGTCCATCCAAGTTGTCAGGTGGTCAGCAACAAAGAGTGGCAGTTGCACGTGCATTAGCCTCAAAACCAAAATTTATCCTGGCTGATGAGCCAACTGCAAACCTTGATTCAAAGTCAACAGAAACTTTACTTGACATCATGGAAGGTCTTAATAAAGAGGAAAATATAACTTTTATTTTTTCCACTCACGATGCAAGAGTAGTGAAGAAAGCCAGAAGAGTTATCACTATCGAAGATGGGAAAGTCAAATCTGATGAGGCACGAAAGTAAATTGAGCCTATCAATAATGTGAGAATAATAGAAATATTTTGAATATCGAACAAGGATTAACGATTTTAGATTTGAGATTTTCAGCTACTTCGTAAATCGTTAATCGGTGTTCCTTGTTCTTAAATCAATTTATATCTACTTTATGGGAAAGCACTAATTAACTGTGAGATGGTATAACCTGAGTAATACTTTTAATTAATACTTTAAATATGAGATTCTACCGGTCAGTTATACTGATGTTTATATTTATATTCCCTATAAACAAATCTTTTGCACAAAACAGCAATTTTTCTTTCAAAGGGTACCTTAGCAATATGCAGACAGTTATGTATAAAGAGATTGATGAAAACTGGCTTTCAGATCAGTTAATACATAACAGGCTGAATTTTAAATGGTTTATTTCTGATAACGCTACTGCCACTGTTGAGATGAGGAATCGTTTTATTTATGGTGATTTTATGAAAATGATTCCCGGGTATAACACCATGATTGAACGGGATCAGGGATGGATGAATATGTCAGTTAATATGATGGAAGAAAACTCCTTTGTGCTGAACAGTAACATTGACCGTGTTTATCTGGATTTATATTTCGGCAAATTACAAATACGGACAGGAAGACAGCGAATCAACTGGGGGCGGACCTTTGCCTGGAATCCTAATGATATTTTTAATGCATATTCGTTTTTCGATTTTGATTATGTTGAAAAACCGGGAAGTGACGCTGTTCTTGTACAATATAATACCGGGTTTTCCTCAATGGCGCAAGCTGCTGTAAAAATCGACAGAAATAAAAATATCACTGCGGCTGGACTTTACCGGTTTAATCAGTGGGGATATGATTTTCAGTTCCTGGGGGGAATACTGAATAGTGATGACTGGGTATTAGGTGCAGGATGGGCAGGTGATATCAATGGTGCAGGGTTTAGAGGTGAAATGAGCTGGTTCCGACCAAAAGAAAATTTTTCAGATACCTCCGGAACCATTATGCTTTCTCTTTCCTGGGATTATACATTTAAAAATTCTTTGAATATCCGGACTGAATTCTTGTATAATGGATTCGATCAGAACATATCTGATTTCAGCGATTATTATTTTCAAACCCTGTCAGTAAAAAACATTTCATTTACTGATTATTCCGTTTTTGCCGGAATATCTTATCCTTTTAACCCGTTGTTTAACGGAAGTTTTTCCGCCATGCTGTTTCCTTCCATGAATGGTTATTATATCGGACCTGATCTGAGTCTGTCCCTGACAGATAATATGGACATTTCATTTATCCTGCAGCACTTCAACGGAGAATTCACAAAAGGGACCAGGGAAAAAATGACTCTTGC
>JADFUQ010000183.1 GCA_015222065.1 Bacteroidota bacterium | reverse complement strand
TTTTTGAACGTTTCTTAAATTGGCTTAAATTTGATCAAAACTTACTTAAAATGGAAGGTTTTTAGACAAACTGCCGTTACCCAACATAAAAAATAAATGAAAGAAAATCTAAAAAATGAGGAAAGAAATATCAAATTATTCCTATTACTTTAATAGTCTTAAACAGTCTCCTCACTTCTCTGAATTAGAGGATAATGTGTTACATGAAATTTTAGAAATGTTTCATAGCAAAGGTCATCTGAAAGATAGTTACCCATTTACGTCTTTATCAACGTTATATAATATTTATATTATAATTTCAGGAAGGGTAGAAATATCAAAAATAAATTTTAACACTGATAGAGAATATATAATTAATATTCTTGGGCCGGGAGATATTTATGATTTAATTTGTTTACTTGATAAAAAAGAACATGATATTATTGCTACTGCTTTAGATGACTTAGAAGTATTAGTAGCTCCTATTGAAGCGGCAAGGGAATGGATATATAAACATCCTGATTTTAATAAAACATTGCTTCCTTATCTTGGGAAGCAACTTCGATATCTCGAAGAATCTGCTACTGATATTGTATTGTATGATACATGGACAAGATTAGTTAAATTAATTTTAAGAAATACTGACAGCCATACAGGAAAGCTATCACTAATTAACAATCTTTCACATGAACAGATTGCCAATATGATAGGCAGTGTTAGAAACGTAGTCAACCGCCATGTTCAAGATTTAAAAAATAATAAATTACTAATTGTAAAAAGAAAAAGTCTTGAAATAAATAACTATCAGAAATTGTTAGAAGAATTTAAAAAACGAAATTCTTTTTTAACATAATTGTAATTTTTACAGAACTTTACTATTATTTTCTTTAATTCACTTTTCTTATATTTCTCAATAATCCCATTTAAACAATATTTTTTATTTTAGAATAAACTCTTGCTATGCAACATAAGTTGTAGTTGATAATATCAATATTCTTTATCTTGCACTATAATTTATTAGTGCGATTAGAATGGAAAAAGCAGACAATAATAAAAAAACTTCTGTTTCAAACAAATCACCAGACAATATTCGCACTCTTGTATCATCCTTGGGAAGTAAAAAAAAGCTGGAAAGCAAAAAACCAGAAACAGTCAGTTAAGATAATGATTCATAAAATTGGTTTAATAAATAAACTAAATAGAAAGGAAGGCTCAAAACATGATGCAAATAAAAAACATTTTATTCCCGACAGATTTTTCACGCTGTGCTAATCAAGCATTGACGCATGCACTTTATTTAGCTAGAAGACACCAGGCCAATTTACACATGTTCAACGTTATGGTACTTCATGAATATGATCCCTTCAATACAGCGTATAATTTTCCGAATATGGAGGAAATTAGCACCAGTATGAAAGAAATTGCAAAAAATCATATGATCGCTGATCTTAAAGCGTATAAAGTCGATGATTTAGTAATTACACAATTGCAACGCCATGGTATTTCAACTGCCCCGACAATCTTAGAATATGTCAGTGAAAAAGATATAGATATCATTGTAATGGGCACACATGGACGGCGGGGATTAGGACATTTACTACTTGGCAGTATCGCAGAAGAAGTAGTGCGTTTAGCGCCATGCCCGGTATTTACCATTCGTGAGCAGAAAGAACATTTACCCATAGAAACAATTGAACGCATTTTAGTGCCTATAGATTTTTCCGACTATTCTCTACAGGCACTTAAATACGCAACAGAACTTGCTGTATCTTATAAGGCACGGTTACAGGTTTTACACATTGTTGAAGAAATTGTTCAACCCTCATTTTACCTATTGGGTACTGTACCTACCTTTGATCTAATGCCAGGTATAAAGGAAAAATCAAAAGAAGTAATGGAACGAATACTGGATGAATCAAAAGGACCTGAAGTAGCAGCAGATATCCATGTTATCGAAGGTAATGCCGCAAGAGATATTGTAAAATTTGCAGCAAGTTATGATACTAACCTAATCGTCATTTCAACTCACGGACTAACTGGAATTGATCACTTGCTTCTCGGTAGTGTTACCGAAAAGGTTGTCCGTATGGCTCCATGCCCTGTGTTTACAGTAAAGGCATTTGGGAAAATTTTGCTATAGGTCGTGATTTTCATGGCACAAATGAAATAAGTTGCACCTGACACTGACCTGCAGGCAGCACTTAAAAAAATGGATCGGGATGGGGCTAATCAACGTCATGTTATGAGCAATAAAATGAATGAAATAATGATGCTCTTAACAATCATCGGGACAATATTTATTCCGCTCACTTTTATAACAGGGATTTACGGGATGAATTTTAAATATTTGCCAGAATTTGGATGGTACTGGGGATATCCTGCTGCTTTGCTTTTTATGCTTGGAATAGTCGTTTTAATGCTGTTTTTTTCAAGAAGAAAAAATGGTTATAAATATTAAAGAATAAAATCTTGTTATGCAACTTAAGTGGTAATTAATAATATCAATCTACTTTATTTTTACACCATAATTTATTTTAATTAATCATTTAAAAAGGAGATAAAATGACTACAAAAGAAAAAATCAGAAACGGAGTGGCAAAGATTGCCGAAGGAAGTCAAGATATTAAAAACGACATCATCACATTTGTTGAAGATGAGTATAAAAAATCTCTTGAGCTTAAAACCCTAACATCTAATACGATTAAGGAAATTACAAAAGAAACACTTGATGGTATATATGAAGGTATAAGTAATGTGAAAAATAAGAGCCAGGAATTTGCTGATAGACTAACAGAAAAGGGTGTTGAAATAGACGATATAATGAAAAAATCAGCAGAGGCTATGGTAAATGTTGCTAAACAGGAAGGCGAAAATGCTTTAGCTGTAAGTAAGGAAGCTGCTGAAAAAGCAAAAGAACTTTTTGAAAATGCATCAAATAAAGCTCAGCACTCAATAGATAATATTGAAGACAAAGCGAAAGAGCAAATGGAAGCTACACTTAAAGACCTTAATGAAACCAAAAAAGAAGCAAAGAGCAAACTTGAGGCTATAGGTGATGCTCTAAAAGATTATGCCGACGAAAAAAAGGATGAAACTTCAGAAGCTATTTCAAATGCTTTACATAAAACTGCTGACAAAAGTAAAAAAGCTGTAACAGATCTAATGAATTCAGCAAAAAGCTATTCAAAAAAATTGACGAGTCATTCCCTTAGTAAAGTATCAGACTGGTTGAAAAATCTTTCGAATAAAGTAAATTCATAATTAAATTTGTTAACAATTTAAAAAGAAAAAATCATGAAAAATAAAAATGTAATAATTGGGATACTTGCTGTTTTATTGGTTGTCGCATTAATATGGGGTTATACATCCCATAAAACTGCCATTGACAATAAAATTGTGACTACAAGTGAAAATGCAAAAACTGAAATATCAGATTTAACTGCATCAATTGAAAAAGAAGCCAAAACTAATTATGCCTTGACCAAGGCAAAAGTGTCTCTTTTAAAGTCTCAAATCGCACTTAAAATTGATAAATCAGAACAAAAAGCAGAAGCAGAATTAGACAATGCCATTAATTATCTATCAGAAGCAAAATCAACAGCTGATGAGAAAACAAAAGCAGAAATTGACTTACTAGAGACAAAAGTAAATACTGCTAAAAAGAGCGTTGTCCAGAAAAAGGACGATGCCTTAGACAATGTATCTGCTGCTGTTGATGAAGCAAAGACTATGTCTGAAAAATACAATAATGAATTTCAGGCAGAGAAAGAAAAGGATATTGCTACTATCAACAGGAAATATGCTGAACTTAGAGCAGAAGAAGCTCTTTTGAAGGCAAAAATTGCTGCTCAATCAGAAAAAACATATTCCCAAGCACATACCTATTTTGAAGAAGCAAATGAATGGTATATCCGTAGTAAAGAATATGGAACTCAGAAGGTAAAACCTTACAAGGAGCAAATTCAAAAAGATATTAAAGATGCACAAGCATATCTAAAGAAAAAAGATAAGGAAGTTCGCAATAAGATATCGGATATTCTACAAAAAGCTAAAGAGATTATTAATGAAGACTAATCTTATTCAAAAAATAGACAGTTTTATACGGAGTTGTCTATTTTTTTGTTTTTTTGTAAAAAATCAATTATTGTTCCTAAAAAAAATAACATTATCTTATTATAATCCGTTACTTTAGTACTATTCTTTTCAATAATTAAAAAGTAAATAAAATGATTAATCTATTAAA
This sequence comes from Bacteroidota bacterium, assembly GCA_015222065.1. Taxonomy (GTDB): domain Bacteria; phylum Bacteroidota; class Bacteroidia; order Bacteroidales; family VadinHA17; genus JADFUQ01. Next base: position 34,362 of record JADFUQ010000183.1, on the reverse strand, counting down.
AAAAGGGATTCTAACGGGAATCGGAATTGGTTTGATGACCAAAGAAAAAGTTCAGGAATTTGCAAAAAAAACTGCCGAAGAAGCAAAATTAACAAAGGAAGAAAGTCGTAAATTGGTAGACGATCTTTTAAAAAAATCTGAAGAAGCAAAGCAACAAATTGAGGAAAAGATTGACAAACAGGTAAAAAAGAGTATTGACAAGTTAGGTGTGGCAACCAAGGAAGATCTGGAAAAAATCCAAAAAAAATTGGATAAGCTGCAAAGTTCGTTAAGCAAAAAAACAAATACTAAATAATGATTCGTAAAATCGGAATGATTGGCAAGACATATCGACATGCCAATCGTTATCTGGAAATTATTAAAGTGCTTACAAAGTATGGATTTGAGGATATCATTTCTCAATCCGGCTTGGAAAGTGTTATCGATTTTGGAAGGAAAATCGTTTTCAGAAAAGCAGATTCTACATTAGCCACTCTTTCGCGCTGGGAACGTATGCGGCTTGTTTTAGAGGAACTCGGACCAACGTTTATCAAATTTGGTCAGATAATGAGTACAAGACCAGATTTGATTCCCCTTGAATTAATACTTGAATTGAAAAAATTACAAGATTCCGTTCCTCCTTTTTCAGAAGCTAAAGCAGTTTCTCTTATTGAACATGAACTAGGGAAGCTGATTGCAGAAATATTTAAAAATTTCTCCCCTACACCTGTCGCGGCTGCTTCCATTGCTCAGGTGCACAAGGCAACTCTTATCGAAGGAGAAGAGGTTGCAGTCAAAGTTCAACGTCCGGGAATTGACCGGATTATCGAAACTGATCTGGAAATAATGTTTCATCTCGCTACCATGATGGAAAAGCATGTAGAAGAGATGAAATCTTTTAACATCGTTAAAATAGTAGAAGAGTTTGAAAAATCTATCCACAAAGAATTAAATTTTTCTATTGAGGCTTCAAGTATAGAACGATTTGGTAATAATTTTCAAAAAGACCTGAATATTTACGTTCCCAAATGCTACCGGAATTATAGCACAAAAAAAATCCTGACAATGGAGTTCATCGAAGGGATTAAAATTTCGGACATTGAAAGTATTCAAGCAAATTCCCTTAACCGGAAGATTATAGCAAAAAGAGGAGCAGATCTGGTACTAAAACAAATATTTGAATATGGGTTTTTCCATGCTGACCCTCATCCGGGAAATATCTGGGTATTGCCTGAAAACGTAATCTGTTTCCTTGATTTTGGGATGATGGGAACGCTAACCCGGACAACTATAAAATTAATCACATCAATAGCTGCAGGAGCAATTAATCATGATATCGACAGGATTATCAGGAGTTTACTCAGATTGTGTGAAACAAATGGCGAAGTAAAAACCCAGAAACTGGAATTACAGATCACTGAACTTATCGACAGGTATTTTCATCAATCGTTGGAACAAATAGACATGGCTGCCCTAATCAATGATTTAATAAGATTCTTTCCTGAGAATAATTTAAAAATGCCTTCTGACCTGTATTTATTGGGGAGGTCATTGCTCCTTCTGCAGGGAAACGGAGAAATGCTTGATCCCGATTATAATGTAGCAAACCAGATAGAGCCTTATTTAAAGAAAATGATCCGAGAGCGCCTGCACATTCGTAAAATTGCAAAAGACTTATTCATTTCTTCTGAAGAATTGGTGCAACTGACGAAAGAACTACCTTTTGAAATTCGTGAGATTATCGAAAAAGTAAAAAACGGTACAATAAAGATGGATATTGAGCATAAGGGACTTAACCCAATGCTTGGCACGCATGAGCAAATCAGTAACCGAATTACTTTTGCTATTGTTTTGGCTTCCATAATAATTGGATCTTCATTAATAGTACTTTCAAAAATCCCTCCGATGTGGAATGATATTCCGGTTATTGGACTTATCGGATTCCTTGCTGCAACTATTCTAGGTTTTTGGCTTCTTATTTCTATCTTTCGTCATGGGAAAATGTAAGACGGTTTTTCATGGAATAAACTGTTTTTTGCTTTTTTATATCAACAAAATTATTGTTCTGGAAAAAATGAAAATATATATTAAAAAGTTTATGGTGAGCCATATGCTATCAAATTATTTATAGAAGATATTCCTGTTAAAGCGAATGGTGAAGATTTAGCTTTTATTGAAGTTCAGGTGGTAGATAAAAAGGGAATACTTTGTCCTTTGGCCAATAACACCATTAGTTTTAAAGTTGAAGGAAAGGGTACCTTTAGAGCTTCTGGTAATGGAGATCCTACAGATTTAGAGCTTTTTCATGCACAAAAGCGAAAATGCTTTTACGGTAAATGTGTAGCCATCGTCCAAACAAGTGAAGAAGCAGGTGAAATTAAACTCATAGCTACCTCAGATAACTTTAAAAGTGCAGCATTCAAAATAAGATCTCGCTAAAGATATGTAATGAATATGGATTCGAGTTTATTGACCAATCCATATTAGCTGAAAATTGAAAATGATGCGCGAATATACAACACGGAATATAGCAAAAAGCGGTGAGGTGTTGATTTGGAGCGGTTTTGGCACGTTTTAGTTTTATGTCAGGCTGAGACGAAGTCACTCGCAATCCGCTTCATGCCATATTGCAATCGTTGTGGCAAATTTTTTATTTAATCAATTAAATTTACTATGATATGAAAATAGGCCTGAGTTTATTTGCATTTATATTCGCAACTTTAACCATACTTTGTCAGGAAAATCAAAAATTTAATATCATTCCACACCCGGTTGAGATAGAAAAAAAAGACGGATTCTTTGATCTAAAATCAACCACCACAATAATTCCTGAAAAAAACCTGTACTTACAAGCAAAACAACTAAAGGATTATCTTGATCCTGCAACAGGGTTTAACATCAAAATTGGGGAAGCTGATAATCAAACTGATCTGATAATATTGCAACTAAATGAGAAACTGGATTACCTTGGGGACGAGGGCTATACTATTGAAGTAACCCAAAACAAGATTTTAATTGAAGCATTTCGCTCCAAGGGTATTTTTTGGGCATTCCAAACAATTCTTCAACTTTTACCGAATGATATTCTAAGGGATGCAAAAGTTGATAATGTAAAATGGCATATCCCAAATTGTAGTATAAAAGATAGACCAAGGTTTAAATGGAGGGGATTAATGATCGATTTCAGTAGAACCTTTTGGAATAAAAGAGTAACCAAGAAATATATTGATGCAATGGCATTTTATAAGATGAACAAATTACATATGCATCTTACTGACGATCAGGGATGGCGTATTGAAATTAAGAAATATCCAAAGCTCACTGAAATTGCATCTAAGTTTGATACATCTTATCATGAACCAGAAGAAAGAGAAGGATATTTTAGCCAGTCAGATTTAAAAGAAATAATTGCTTATTCACAGGAGAGAAATATTGATATTGTTCCAGAAATTGAGATGCCGGGTCATGCTTCAGAAGTTTTTTCTGTATATCCAGGATTATCCTGTAAGGGCGATACTATGAAAATACATCCTTTTACTCTTGGCCTTGGGATTCATAAGGAAATATTTTGTGCGGGCAATGATGAAACTTTTGTGTTTTTAAAGAATGTATTATCCGAGGTTATTGAGATTTTTCCATCAAAATATATTCATATCGGAGGTGATGAAGCTCCAAAGGAGCATTGGAAGGAATGCGCTAAATGCCAGCAAAGAATAAAAGAAAACGGTTTACAGGACGAGCATGAATTACAGAGTTGGTTTATTAAGCAAATAGAAAGCTTTTTGTCTGCCAATGGTAAAACATTAATTGGTTGGGATGAAATAGTTGAGGGTGGACTAAGCAAGACGGCAACCGTAATGTATTGGAGGACATGGGAAGAGCAAATTCCGGATTTGGTTGTAACTCGCGGAAATAATTTAATTATGAGCCCTACATCTCATTGTTATTTTGATTATACATACGAAACAATTTCTTCTGAAAAGGTCTACAGTTATAATCCTGTCCCTGATAATCTAAATGATAAGTATAGAGACAACATTCTAGGTGTACAGGCCAACTTCTGGTCTCATCTTAGCAGAAATGAGCCGGAAATGGACAGGCAAATCTTCCCCCGAATAATTGCACTGGCAGAAGTTGGCTGGACTATGGAATCAAATAAAAGCTGGGTGGAGTTTAACTCTCGCCTCAATCACCACCTAAAATATCTGGATATATTGGATATCTATTACTATGATAGTAAATAACATAGCGAAAGAAACTTGCCGCAATGTATATAAAAAATAGGCGAAATAGTAGTGAAATCAACGATTGTAGCCCATTTCAAGGTCGTCGTATCTTGTTAGGAAAATGCTTCGAAGTCGGCAATGTTTCATACCGCCGATCATTGCCACCAAATTATTATGAATCTACTTTGATAAACACAATAGTTTTTATTAAGTAATAATACAGCTAAATAATAGTATGGAAAAATGTTCAGTGTATTTAATAACTGAAACATTAATCTTATTTTTACATAGACAATTAAAATAAATTAAAGATGAAAACAATTTTTCTTAAAATTACCATATTTTCACTTTTAATATTTTATATAGCTATCGTTATATTAATCTCCTGTAAAAAAGTTGAAGAAGTAAATCAAGATCCTGAAATAGAACCGCTAAAACATGGATTTAAAGTATCTGCAGCGGTAGGATATTGTGCCTCATTAGCAAACACGCTTTTTAGAGGTGAAGATTTGCCAGATAACGTATTATTTCAATCTGCCAGTAATGATGAATATTCAGGATCAGGAATAATGTATGTAACTATCAATAACAGCTATCCCCTACCTTTTAATAGCAATATTGGTCAAATAATCATCGCATGTTTATGGGATGTAAATAGGGATAAAAGTGATTATAGTGGAGTAATCACGGCAATATTTACTGATATCGATATTTTAGAGGCAAAATACGAATTTATAGGAATTCATACCATTCCTGTAATAGAAATGGAAGATGGGAATATATTGACCCTGTTTGCTGAACAAGATATTTTTATTGGCGCAGGATCAGACACACTTTTAAACTTAAACTTGACCAATCCACAGTTTAATTTAGAGATGGATCGGTTAGGAACAGAACAACCCAGTGATGCTTTTGGAGCAGTTAAACAAAATGTTTGGTTTATTACAATAAATCATAATAATACTATATCAGACATTTATGATGATGAGTTTACCATCAATGGTGGAGGACAAATTGTAGAATTTACAAGTGTCAGTAGTGGTATACTGTATCATGCTATGATAGGTGCAAAATTTATACATAATACATGTGAAGTTAATCCTATTGCCGGTGTTGGTTTTATACAAAATTTAAAAGCAGGTACTAAGTTAGATTTGGGACATATATTTCTAAATTTTCACGATAAATGTGATGGAAAAGCATATGTTGAATTTGCAAATGGAAAATACTTAACATCAAACCACAGAAATGTGAATCTTAATTTTTACTAAACCCAACTAGTACTGCGTTTCATTAAAACATATACATATTATCTTATTCTAAAAATTCCAAATGACAAGTACCAAATAACAACTTAACGAAGTGATCTCACGAACAACTTTAAAATTAATTATTTTGTGAGTAAATAAATATCAAAATACATTATTTAGACTTGAAGTATTTGAGAAATATGAGGTTTATAGCAAATAACTGGTGGCAATGTGTAAAAATAATAGCCGGGATAGTAGGTTTTTCGTGGTTTGTAGCCCGCATCAAACTTGTATCGGTTTGATAGGTAATTCTCCCGTATATTGAAATTGATAGTGGTCAATCCGCATTCCCTTGGTTTTATCGCATCTGGGATCTCCAGCTTGAACAGGCCGAATTTGAAGCCAGTCTTCCCGATCCTACTATCGGATGGCGAATTATGGGTTTAATTAAGCTGCTTATGGGTATAGGTCTTGGAGTATTATTACTAATGGGAAATAAGTTGAAAAAAAGTAAAATATGAACGTCATAGAAATTCCATTTAACAAATTTCTTGGCCTACAAAAGGCAGATACTGATGATGAATTTATTCTAAAATTAGAAGAAAGGAAAGAATATTTAAATCATCTTGGGACTTTACATGCAAGTACTCTATTTGCGCTTGCAGAAGCAACAAGTGGAGAATATTTATTAAATCAATTTAAAGATTATGAATTAAATATTATTCCTGTTGTAAGAAAAGTTGAAATTAAATATAGTAAACCTGGAAACGGAACAGTTTATTCAAAGGCTGATTTTGTTGACACGAATACTATTGAGATAATTGATGAATTAAGTAATAAAAAACGAGTTATTATAAAAGTAAAAGTTGATATTTACAACGAGAATTTAAACAAAATAATGACTTCAATATTCGACTGGTTTATTGCTTTAAATTGAAAATAATGCATGAACACACAGGCGGTTATAGGAAATGCCATTTTTTTATAGTTAGTTGAGATTTTAATTGGAATATTTGTGCCTTTAAATATTGGAAACCAGCAACCTGGAAGGCGGCACTACCCATACCACCGGCACGTTGGCACCTATAACAAACAGATATTAATTTAATATATGAAGAATTATGAAAAATCTATTATTGTTAATAAACTTAGTCCTATTGGTATCTTTTTCAACCTTCGGACAAAGTGGAAAGGTCTATGATAATCTTTCCATGACCAGTACTATACTTAATAGTGAACGGAAATTTGCAGTTTATCTGCCACCTGATTACGAAACTTCTCAAAGGAGTTACCCTGTCCTTTATTTGCTACATGGGGCCGGAGATGATCAAACCGGATGGATCCAATTTGGAGAAGTACTGCAAATAGCTGATAAAACTATCAAGGTGGGTAAAGCCACCCCTGTGATAATTGTTATGCCAGATGCAAATACAGACCATCGCGGCTATTTCAACGATATTAAAGGAGAGTGGCGATATGAAGATTTCTTTTTCGAGGAGTTAATTCCTTATGTTGAAAAAACTTATCGTATTAAGAATGAAAAACAGTATCGTGCTGTTGCCGGACTTTCTATGGGTGGGGGCGGTTCTTTCATGTATGCTTTGCACCATCCTGAAATGTTTTCTTCAGCTTGTCCATTAAGTGCATATATTGGACCGCTTTCTGTTGAACAATTTAAGGAAAGGCTTTTAAGGAATAATGAAAGCTATGCCGATTCGGTTATTCAGGTATATTATGAACACCACAATGCGCTTTCTTTAATTAACAATATAACAAATGAGCAAATGAAAACTGTTCGTTGGTATATTGATTGTGGAGACGACGATTTCCTGTACGAAGGGAATAGTCTTGTGCACATTGCAATGCGAAAAAAAGAAATTCCTCATGAGTTCCGAATTCGAGATGGCAAACATAGTTGGACATATTGGCGTGAATCACTCCCTGTTGTTTTAGAATTTGTATCTGATGCATTTCACCAGTATTAAAAACGGAAAGGAAAAAGAAAGAACATAGTTTCACAATTTGATTAATCCGCCTGGCGGAGAGTAAATTCCGATATATTAAATTAATGACAGACCTTACTGACAACATATCTGTTGATTATGCCGGTTAAGGTGGTCAATTGAAAGAATTACTAAAAGAATTAAACAAAAAATATATGGTCAAACAGAATTTTTATACCAAGCCCGGCAAGTATAATCCCACCGAATATTTCAAGTCCAGAATTATATCGGATGCCTATTTTATTTCCAAGCAAAACACCTAATGCAGAAAACAGGAAAGTTAAACCACCAATTATTAAAACAGGAATAATAATCGAAACTTCAAGCAATCCAAAACCAATCCCCACTATTAAAGCGTCAATGCTTGTGGCAATCGCCATTCCTGTAAGCATCATATTACTTAAAGGAAAAGAACTTTTTTCTGCTTTATCCTTGTGTTTAACTCCTTCATAAATCATTTTACACCCGATTGCCAGAAGCAATACAAAAGCAACCCAATGATCAACACTCTCAATATAACGTTGAAAACTACTTCCTGCCAGCCAGCCAATCAGTGGTGTTAATGCCTGAAAAAATGCCATAAAGGAGGCAACCTTAAGTGCATTTCTTATCTTTACCTTTACCATGCAAACACCGGCTGTAATGCTTGCAACAAAACTATCAACCGATAATCCAATCCCTATTATAAATATTAAAAGTAAACTCATAATCAATTATGATAAATATCCAGTATATTAGAAGTTGCAAAATAACTTTATTTTTGTACTAAATAATAACTCAATGAAAAAAGCATTAAAAATTATTGGAAAAATTGTATTGGGAATTATTGCCCTGATACTTATTGGTATTATTATTATTTCAATTCGTTTTAACCGGATATCATCCAAAAATATGAAGCTGGCAGGACCGGAAGCTCCTGTGCTGGAAGAAAACGGGTTTAGCTTCCGTGATTTAAATAAAAACGGCGGTTTAGATGTCTATGAAGACAGTCGCCAGGAACTTAATAAACGGATTGAAAACATTATATCACAAATGACAGTTGAAGAAAAAGCAGGCATGCTTTTTCATTCTTCTATTGCTATGAATAAAGACGGCACATTGCTTGAAAAGCCAAAACTCAATGATATTTTTTCTCTTATAAGCCCTGCCAACTCTACCTTATTATTAAAAAAGCTGATGAATCACTTTAATGTTTACATAGTTGCAGATCCCGGAAATATGGCTGCCTGGTATAACCGCGTTCAGAAGCTTGCTGAACAAACCCGTTTGGGAATACCTGTCACAATCTCGTCCGACCCGCGCCATGCGTTCTCTTCGGGTGCTGCTAATTTTGCTTCCGACTATTTTTCAAAATGGTGCGAACCAATCGGTTTTGGAGCTATTGGCGATTCAACTTTCGTTGCCCGGTTTGGCGATATTGCCAGGCAGGAGTACCTGGCAGTCGGGATCCGTACAGCGCTGCATCCAATGGCTGACCTGGCAACCGAGCCGCGCTGGGGAAGGGTCAGTGGTACATTTGGTTCTGATGCCTTGCTTTCAAAAAAATTAATAGCTGCCTACATTAATGGCTTCCAGGGAGATAGTATTGGTCCGGAAAGTGTAACCTGTATGACAAAACATTTCCCTGGAGGCGGACCGCAAAAAGATGGATGGGATGCTCATTTTGCTTATGGTCAGGACCAGTTCTATCCGGGAGATAATTTTAATTATCACCAAATCCCTTTTGAAGGCGCATTTGCTGCAAATACCGGCCAAATAATGCCTTACTATGGTGTGCCATTGGGACAAACAAGCGAAGACGTTGCATTCAGTTATAATAAAGAGGTGATTACCGGTTTATTACGTAATAAATATGGTTTCGACGGCGTGGTTTGTACAGACTGGGGGATAGTAACCGACCATAAAATATTAGGCATCTTTGAAATGAAAGCCAGAAGTTATGGGGTTTTCGATCTCACTGAAGAGGAAAGGTTTATTAAAGCCCTTGATGCCGGGGTTGACCAGTTTGGTGGTGAAGCGGAACCGGAAATGATCACAAAACTGGTAAAGGATGGCAGAATTGAAGAAAGCCGGCTTGATGTTTCTGTAAGACGACTGCTCAGGGATAAATTCCGCCTGGGATTGTTTGATAACCCTTATGTTGATGAGGAAAAAGCAGAACAAATTGTTGGCAAGAAAGAATTCAAACAGCTTGGAGAATTATCCCAGCGAAAAGCTATTGTTCTGCTAAAGAATGGGGATCCCTCATCCGGGAAACCTCTGCCACTTGGTAACAACATAAAATTATATGTTGAAAATATTGATATTGAAACAGCCGCCGGGTATGGCACTGTTACAGATAACCCCGAAGAGGCTGATTTTGCAATTCTAAGACTGGCAACCCCATACACAGGAGGATTAGGAAAAGGTATACTCGAAAGGTTTTTCCACCAGGGTGACCTGGATTTTAAGGGAGAGGAAAAAGCACATATACTGGATATTGCCGGGAAAGTTCCAACAATTATTGATATCTATCTTGAACGCCCGGCAGTGATCCCGGAAATAACAAAGCATTGCAAGGCACTGATAACCAATTTCGGTGCCAGTGATGAAGCTGTTCTGGATGTGATCTTTGGAAAGTTTAATCCTACCGGAAAGTTGCCGTTCGAATTACCATCCTCAATGGAGGCGGTCAAAAATCAGAATGAGGATGTACCTTATGATTCAAAGAATCCGTTATTCCCATTTGGGTTTGGACTAACATTTGATGATGAATAAAAACGCGAATTAATCAAGATATAATATTTTAATTTAATTTTATACCAATGAAACGTTTAGAAACATTACTGGTTTGGTCTTTAGTTTTATGTATTATCCTGTTATTCCTGACACTCGGCGATTTTTTGTCCTTACATAACATTAAGCAGGATTATGTAAGTACAGATATACTGGCAGACCTGCAGGTAAAATTATCAAAAGAATTACCTGAATGGACATCAACAAAGGCAGAATGGTTTGTGGCAAATGTGAGTTTTTTTCTTAAATCTGTTTTTACAATTTTTGCTATTATAACCCTGTCAAAATCTGTCAGGAAGCTGAAATCAGTGAGTAAAGAACAACCTGATTCTTCATTATAAAAAAAATCAGGTGAATATTACAGATCCCTCTTCCGCATGATCCAAAAAATGAGAAAAACGAACAGTGCGATAAATCCTATAGCCAGTAATAAGGTAACAAACAGGGACAATTGATGTGGTATTAGTCCGATCGACTCAAAATCAAAATTACTGATTCCCGCGGAGTTTTCGATTGTTTTTTCCGATGCAATGGATAATACTTCCGGTGGTGGGGTAAGGTGCGAAATAATCTTTACCGGAAAAAACTGCCTTACTTCGGGTGAAAAGAATCTTCTGATAATTGGTTCAATAAAAATAAAATATAGAAGAAACATTATGATCGAGAGGGAATTATTTCTGAAAATAATGGCAAAAAGCATCCCAATTATCATATATCCTACCGCTTGTATGAAATATACTGCAAGAAGGTAGGATTTACTGAAGAGATCTGCGAATTCAAAATTATGACTAAAAATAATTCCAAACACAGAACCTGAAAGGAAAACCAGTAACAGGCTATAGAGAGCTATAAAAAATATTACAATCCCCTTCCCTATTACCAAATCTTCAATACTCAACCCATTTATTACTTGTTGACGGAAAGTACGAAATGAAAATTCGTTTCCCACCAATACTATCACCATGATAGCCAGCAATATATTAAACCAGCTTGCAACCCAGGCAAATGTAGCCCACACATCCGGAAACCGGAAAAGGTTTCTCATACTAAAACCCGGAACGGCAATATCGATTTTTGAAGTAATAATTATAACCAGCAGGAACAGGATAAAATGAAGGGTTATAATTACCTTGAAAGAAGCATAGTTCAGAGTTTTGGTTAGTTCGTTTTTCAATAATTTCTTCATCTTGTTCAATTTTGTTCGCGTACCAGTTCAAGGAATTGTGATTCAAGGGTTGGCTTATTCACCTCAAGGCGGGTTAGTGTAATCCCTTTTCCGATAACATATTTATTTATCTCTCCCGGCTCTGTTTCAGATAAAATGGTTGCTGTAATGCTATCAATATCTTCCTTAATATTTTTAACCAAACCCGATTTTTCCAGGATTTCTTTAAGTTTTGTATTATCCGGTGCCGACACAGTCACAACACTGTCCATTACCAAAAGCTTGTCAACCAAGCCACTGGCAATCAGTTTCCCCATTTTTAATATACCCACATGCGTGCAAACTTTTTCCACTTCGTCAAGGATATGACTGGCAATAATAATAGTTTTCCCTTTATCCCTTTCCGATATAATGATCTTTCTTACCTCTGCTATACCTTCAGGGTCAAGTCCGTTTGCCGGCTCATCGAGCACTAAAACTTCCGGATCACCAAGCAACACTGATGCAAAAGATAAACGTTGTTTCATCCCAAGCGAAAGAGTATCAAATCTTGAATACTTTCTCTTGAGGATATCAGTGATTCCCAAAACCCGGTTAATATCCTCTTCCGGTACATTTTTAATCCTGGCAACAATTTGCAAATTCTGGAACAGTGTCAGGTAGGGATAAAAGTTTGGAATTTCAATTAGTGATCCTATCCTTTTTCGTTCCCATTTTCCCGGTTTATTACCGAACCACCGGTAACTTCCGCTTGCCGGATGCAAAACACCGGTTATTACTGACAAGGTAGTTGTCTTCCCGCTTCCATTCGGACCAAGGATACCGTAAACGGTACCTTTTTCAACTGTGAAAGACAGATCATCAACAGCCTTTATTTTCCCATAATTCTTTGACAGATTCTGAATACTTAATATCTCATTCACGATTAATAACTTTTACATACTATTTTAGACGAATTAATCCGGCAAAAGATACAAAAAAAAATAGCAGTTTATGATAAACTGCCGGTTTCACCAAATAAATTTTGCATGTCAGTTTCCCATTTCCGACATAAACTTAATTCTCATCAGGCGAATATCCTCCTCGGAATACTCATCCTCTCCCAATTCATTAAGAGCAGCATCAATAGATTCCGTTTCAGCCTCATCCCTGAAATAATCAAATACCTCTTCCTGGCGTTCTTCATCCAGTACTTCATTCAGGTAATAATCAAGGTCAAGTTTTGTGCCTGAATTGACAATTGCTTCAATTTCATTAAGCAGTTCGCTCATTTCCAGGCCTTTAGCATCAGCTATATCCTCAAGTAACCGTTTTCTATCTATGCTTTGAATAATATATACTTTCAATCCGGATTTATTAATAACTGATTTAACCACCATATCCTGAGGCCTGATGATATCATTTTCATCAACATATTTTTTTATCAGATCAACGAATTCTTTACCGTAACGTGTAGCTTTACCTACACCCACACCTGAAATATTTTGCATCTCTTCAAGTGTTATGGGATAATGGATAGCCATATCTTCAAGGGAGGGATCCTGAAAGATTACAAAGGGTGGAAGGTTTTTTTCCCTGGATATTTTTTTCCGAAGATTTTTTACTATATGGAACAATTCTTCATCAACTGCCCCTGTCCTTCCACCTGAAGCTGTTATTTCATCTTCTTCAACGTTGTCATAATCATGATCCTCACTCAACATTATAGAATAAGGATTTGTTATAAATTCCTTCCCCGTGTCTGTTATTTTCAATAACCCGTAATTTTCAATATCTTTTTCAAGGAGTTTGTTTATGAGTGCCTGTCGTACAACAGTATTCCAGAATTTCTCATTCTTTCCTTCACCCGTATTAAACATATCAAGATTATGATGCTTATATGATTTTATTATGGCAGTTTTATTTCCGGCGATAATATCTGCTATATAATCGGCTTTAAATTTCTCATTTACTGCAACAACCGTTTTTAGTACTTTCAGGACATACTTTGAACCTTCAAATTCTATTTTCGGATGGAGACAGTTATCACAAGCCCCACAATTTTCTTCATTGTATGTTTCGCCAAAATAGTGCAATAATGTTTTCCTTCTGCAAACAGAAGATTCGGCATATGACACAGTTTCAAGAATAAGCTGCTTGCCAATTTCCTGTTCAGCAACTGGTTTCCCCTGCATAAACTTTTCCAATTTTTGGATATCTTTATAACTGTAAAACACAAAACATTGGCCTTCGCCACCATCTCTGCCGGCCCTGCCGGTTTCCTGATAATATCCTTCCAGGCTTTTGGGAATATCATGATGAATAACGAACCTGACATCAGGTTTGTCAATACCCATACCGAATGCAATTGTTGCCACAATTACATCAATATCTTCCATTAAGAATTTATCCTGCGTTTTACTACGTGTAACTGAATCCATTCCTGCATGATATGGCAGGGCTTTTATTCCGTTAACCTGAAGTGTTTCGGACAATTGTTCAACCTTTTTTCTGCTCAGGCAATATATAATACCGGATTTCCCGGAATTATTCTTAATAAACTTAATAATTTCCTTCGTTGGATTAATTTTGGGTTTTACCTCGTAATAGAGATTTGGCCGGTTAAATGAAGATTTATAAACTTTGGCATCAAGGATATTCAGGTTTTTCTGAATATCGTGCTGTACTTTTGGTGTAGCTGTAGCAGTAAGAGCAATTATCGGGGCAATCCCGATTTCTTCCACTATTGGTCTGATACGCCTGTATTCCGGGCGAAAATCATGTCCCCACTCCGATATACAATGAGCTTCATCAATAGCATAAAAGGAAATATCTACCTGTTTAAGAAAATCAATATTCTCCTGTTTGGTCAATGATTCAGGGGCAACATACAACAATCTCGTCTTTTTATTCAGCACATCATTTTTAACCTGCTGAATAGCTATTCTTGTCAGAGAAGAATTCATGAAATGTGCTATACCATCCTCGGCACTGTAACTTCTCATAGAATCAACCTGATTTTTCATCAGGGCTATCAATGGTGAGATAACAATTGCAGTACCTGAAATAATCATAGATGGGAGCTGGTAACATAGCGATTTTCCACCTCCGGTCGGCATCAAAACAAAAGTGTCATTACCAGCAAGAACATTCCTGATAATAACTTCCTGATTCCCTTTAAAATTACTGAATCCAAAGAATTTCTTTAAATTATCAACCAAAGAAATGTCGACTCCAAAACTCATCATTTTCTCTTTTCAAATATTCATATACCATCTTTGTATATTCAATATAACTAATTTCTAATTAGAGTTTGTCCATAAAGTCAAACAAATTTTGAATTAAAGCACCCCCGTACGGTCATGCTCCCTCACGGGGCAGGCAAAAAGTAAATAACAAAATCCAATTATCAAATAACAAATTACAAATAATATCCAAATATCAATTATCAAATGACCAAAATTGTTTTGATCATTGAATTTTTGAATATTGCAATTTATTTGAATTTTGGCGCTTGTCATTTGTAATTTATTTGCAATTTGGTACTTGTCATTTGTGTTTTTTATTATTTATTTAACTTTTCGAATTTTATAGACGGGCTCCAATTAGATGTCTCCTGAATTCAGGTCGTAAAAATTAAATTTATCAATATCTCCAAAAAATAAATACATTTGTAAATTAAATATACAATTTTTTTTTTTAACTCTAAATTTATTTTGACCAAGTTTTATTGCTTTTTTTATCAAACACCATTTTTTATTATATTTCAACAAACCTGGGCACTAAAACCAGGTTTTCAATTTATTATTCAAAATATATTAAATGAACAGAACAGGTTCATGAAACCGGTTATTAATTAACAATATGTCGAAAAAAAAGAAAAATGAAATGTCGTTCCTTGACCATCTCGAAGAACTGAGATGGCATCTTTTACGGGCTTTCGGTGCAATTATTGTTTTAGCTATTGCAGCATTTATTTTTCATGATATTATTTTCGATAAAATTATACTGGCTCCAAAGACTCCTGATTTTTTCACAAACCGGATGTTTTGTGCATTTAGTGAAATTGTTAATGCCCCGACCCTTTGTATTAATTCCAACCCATTTGAAATTATTAATATTCAAATGGCAGGGCAGTTTACTACCCATATTATGGTCTCAATTATTGCAGGATTTATCCTTGCATTCCCTTATATTTTTTTCGAGTTCTGGTCATTTGTCAAACCTGCATTATATTCAAAAGAAAAGGGTTATGCTGGCGGTGCAGTTTTTTACAGCTCATTGCTGTTCCTTTTAGGAGTCCTGTTCGGATTTTATATTATTACACCTTTATCTGTTCACTTTCTTGGTTCATATAATGTCAGTGACCAAGTAGAAAATCAAATTAACCTTACTTCATATATTTCAACAGTAGCAAAGGTAATTCTGGCAAGTGGTGTTGTTTTTGAACTACCTGTATTAGTATTCTTTTTAACCAAGATAGGTATAGTCACGCCATCTTTTCTGAGGGAATACAGGAAGCATTCTATTGTAGCAATCCTGCTTCTTTCTGCAATTATTACACCTCCCGATATTTTCAGTCAGATTCTTGTCTGTTTCCCGCTATTATTCCTTTATGAAATTGGAATAATTATTTCAAAAAGGGTCCTGGCCAAAGAAAAAGCCAGGCTTGAAGAAGATTGACAAGAAGAAGGCTGAGGCTAAGGCTAAAGTTAAGAGAAGAAAAGAAAAAAAGAATTATGTTTTAAACTCAAAAAATAAATATAAAGGCAAAGGAACAAGTTCAAAATGAATAAATAAAAACCTTAGCCTTAGCTTCATCCTTAGCCTTAGCCTTTATTACAAAAATGATTATTACCTTTGCAGTGCATAATAATAAAGCAAGTTTGCAGATCATGAAGCTCAGTACTGAAAATCTGGTTAAGAAATATCGAAAAAGAACGGTAGTAAAGGAAGTATCCATTAACGTGGAACAGGGTGAAATTGTAGGATTGCTTGGTCCGAACGGTGCCGGCAAGACTACAACATTTTACATGATTGTGGGCCTGATAACACCAAACCAGGGCAGGATTTTTCTGGAAGATAAAGAAATCACAAAACTTCCTGTATACAAGCGGGCTCAGAAAGGGATTGGATACCTTGCCCAGGAAGCATCTGTCTTCAGAAAACTAAGTGTAGAGGACAACATAAGAGCAATTTTAGAAATGTCTGATCTTAGTACTGAAATTCAGCGTGACAGGCTCGAATCACTACTTGTAGAATTTGGATTGGAAAAAATCAGGAAAAGTAAAGGCATACAACTATCCGGAGGAGAAAGAAGGCGAACTGAAATTGCCAGGGCATTAGCCATAAAACCTAACTTTATCCTGCTTGACGAGCCATTTGCAGGGGTTGATCCCATTGCCGTTGAAGATATCCAGGAAATTGTATCAAGTCTGAAAACTAAAAATATCGGGATACTGATAACTGATCATAACGTGCATGAAACACTCTCAATTACTGACAGGGCCTATTTACTGTTTGAAGGCAGTATTCTGAAATCCGGTTCTTCAGAAGAGCTTGCAAATGATGAAAAAGTCAGGAAAGTATATCTTGGCAAGAATTTTTCACTGCGACGATAACTATCTACTTCCTTTTTTAATTATCTTGAAAATTTAAATATATTTGCGGTGAATTTCAAGGCGGATGTGGCGTAATTGGTAGCCGCGCTAGACTTAGGATCTAGTGCCTTCGGGCGTGGGGGTTCGAGTCCCTTCATCCGCACAAAAAAACAACCGCTTAACTTTCGAAATTTGACAGGGAGTTAGCGGTTTTTTACCATGTAATTTTTAAAACTACTATATGAATATTACTAAAGAAAATATTGACGAGTTAAATGCAGAATTAAAAATCACCATTGAAGAAAGTGATTATAAAGAAAAGGTGGAAACTGTACTGACAGATTATAGAAGAAAAGCAAAAATTGACGGTTTCAGACCAGGTAAAGTACCTGCAGGTATGATTAGGAAAATGTACGGTACAGCAGTATTGGTTGATGAGGTAAACAAAATCCTTTCCGAATCTATTTCAAATTACCTTGTTAAAGAAAAATTGAATATTCTTGGTGAACCTCTACCATGTGAAAAGGAACAAAATATAGATTTTGAAAAACAAACTGAATTTGAATTTTTATTCGACATTGGACTCGCTCCCGAATTCGAAGTAACCCTGACAAAAAAAGATAAAATTCCTTATTATACCATTAAGGTTGATAAGAAACTTATTGACTCATACACTGAAAACTATACCAGAAAATTCGGGCATTTCAAATCAGCAGATAAAGTGGAAAAAACAGAGATGCTTAAGGGTGAGATCATTCAAATTGACGCGGAAGGCAATATAAAAGAAACCGGTTTTTCCAATAATGATGCAACAATATCTCTTGAAATACTTAAGGATGATAGTGTAATAAAGAAATTTACAGGTAAAAAACCCGGGGAATCAATTGATTTCGATATTAAAAAAGCTTATCCCAACAATACTGAAATTGCTGCTATCCTGGGAACTGAAAAGGAAAACGTGATTGATATTGACCCTCTTGTGAGATTTACAATAAAAGAGATCTCAAAATTCGAAAATGCAGAGATAAACCAGGAATTGTTTGATAAGGCATTTGGTAATGATAAAATCAAGTCGGAGGAAGAGTTTTATAACAGGATCAAAGAGGAAATTCAATCTAACCTGAAAAAAGAAAGTGATTACCGGCTTGCTCTGGATGTTAAAGAAAAAATGATTGATAAAATGAAACTCTCGCTCCCGGAGAAGTTTCTTAAAAGATGGTTACTCAGAAGTAACGAAGGGAAAGTAACGCCTGATCAAATTGAAAAAGAATTTGATCAGGTTGCCGAAGACCTGAAATGGCAGCTCATTAAAGACAAGATCATTAAGGATCAGGATATGAAAGTTACTGAAGATGAGGTTCTTGAATATGCCAAAGTAGTTGCCCTTATGCAATTTCAACAATATGGTATGGCCAATATGCCTGATGAACAACTGGAGGGCTTCGCCAAAGAGATTTTGAAGAAAAAGGATGATAAGAGAAGAATGTATGATAAACTATTTGAAGACAAAACTATTGCCTATATTAAAGAGAGTGTGAAAATTGATGAAAAGATGGTTTCAACGGATAATTTTAATAAACTATTTGAAAAGAAATAAATATTGACCTACCGGTCATGTTTTTTATTACTTTTGATATTAATGTAACCAAAATCTTAATATAATGGATTATCAAGACGATTTCAGAAAATATGCCACCCGCCACAGGGGAATTAACAGTATGGTTTTTGACCAGATTAAATCCATATCTAATGATTATATCTCCCCGACTATTATTGAGGAAAGGCAGTTAAACGTAGCTTCTATGGATGTTTTTTCGAGACTTATGATGGACAGGATAATATTCCTTGGACTGGCTATTGACGATTATGTTGCAAATATTATTCAGGCTCAGTTATTGTATCTTGAGTCAACCGATCCGACAAAAGATATCCAGATCTATTTAAACACCCCCGGAGGAACAATCCATGCCGGATTGGGCATTTATGATACTATGCAATATATCAGTTCGGATATTGCCACCATATGCACAGGAATGGCAGCATCAATGGGTGCGGTATTGCTTACTGCAGGTACCAAAGGTAAAAGATCAGCCCTGAAACATTCCAGGATCATGATACATCAGCCAATGGGTGGCGTTCAGGGACAAGCAACTGATATTGAGATTACTGCCCGTGAGATTCTTAAAGCCAGGAATCAACTTTATACTATAATTGCTCATCATACAGGCAATAATATTAAAAAAGTTGAAAAGGATGCTGATCGTGATTACTGGATGTCTTCTGAAGAGGCGAAAAAATATGGAATGATTGACGAAGTGTTATCAAGAGCAAAAGAAAAGTAATGTCTGATCCGGTTACTTTTCTTACCCGAAAAGTTGATTTATGAAACTCTTTCATTCATTTTTGTATATTTGTAACGAATTAAATTAGTAAAGTGTAACATTCAGGTTATGGATAAGTGTTCATTTTGCGGAAGAGATAAAAAAGACACGAACTTGCTGATCGCAGGAATTTCAGGTCATATATGTGATCATTGTATCGAGCAGGCATATAATATCATTCAGGAAGAGACTAAAGGAAAAAGCAGTTTTGATGTTACCCAGATACAACTTCTCAAACCGCGTGAAATAAAAAAGTTTCTTGACCAGTATGTGATTGGACAAGAAGAGGCAAAAAAATATTTGTCTGTTGCCGTTTATAACCATTACAAAAGGCTGATTCAAACCCGTAATGAAAACGATGGCATTGAAATTGAAAAGTCAAATATTATTCTTGTTGGCGAAACCGGAACAGGTAAAACCCTGCTTGCCCGTACTATTGCCCGGATGTTGCATGTCCCTTTTACTATCGTTGACGCTACTGTACTAACTGAAGCCGGATATGTTGGAGAAGATATTGAAAGTTTGCTTACACGGTTGTTGCAGGCTGCTGATTATGATGTAAAAGCTGCTGAAAAGGGAATAATATTTATTGATGAGATTGATAAAATTGCACGGAAAAGCGATAACCCGTCAATTACACGTGATGTGTCCGGAGAAGGGGTCCAGCAAGGTCTTCTTAAGCTTCTTGAAGGATCAATTGTAAATGTTCCACCCCAGGGTGGAAGAAAGCATCCGGAACAAAAAATGATACCTGTAAATACACAAAACATTCTTTTCATTTGTGGCGGTGCTTTTGACGGTATTGAAAAGAAAATTGCCCACCGGATGAATACACAGGTTGTCGGGTATAGTGCAGGAAAGAACAGGGATTATATTGATAAAGAGAACCTCCTGCAATATATCGCACCACAGGACCTGAAATCTTTCGGGATGATCCCTGAAATAATCGGCCGGCTTCCTATTCTTTCTCACCTTGATCCTCTTGATAAACCTACTCTTAGAAATATTCTTACCGAGCCGAAGAATTCTATTATCAAACAATACATTAAACTGTTTGGTATTGATAATATTGAACTTACTTTCGATAATAAAGTACTGGAGTATATAGTTGATAAATCTATCGAATTTAAGCTTGGAGCACGTGGTCTTCGTTCAATCTGCGAGGCTATTATGATGGATGATATGTTTGAGCTTCCATCGAATAACGTTTCAAAACTTAGAATTACAACCAATTACGCTCGGCAAAAGCTTGAAAAAGTAAATATAAAATTACTGAAAGCATCATAAAAAAAGGCGGGTTGAACCGCCTTTTTTCTTTTCCTGCATATTCTATCCGTTCAGTTTCCTGTGCCGGTACCTTAACAGAATAGTTTTGGTTTCCCCATTCCTTGAAACTGTTGCCTCATTATCACACCTACCATCACCAAAATCAAGAGTTATCGGGTCATTTTCACCAATAACTATATCAATTGAACCACTTTTAATAAACCTGCATGTTGCAGCCCACTCAAGAGGAGTTATTATTGTCCTTGAATACGCTACACCTCTGAAATTTGTTCCAGTTGTCTGGCCGGTAATAAAATATACATCATCCCATATATTCCAGGTGTCAGACCCTGCAACCCATTCACGTGTTCTGGTTGATTCACGGGTAATAACAATACTGTCAGGAGTTGTGATCTTGCCACCTGTTAATACTATGGAATAGCAAATGTTCCCTTCATCATTCTCACCATCATTGGTTACGGTCTTTGTGCCTTCAACATGAATACCGTTAATGTAATAATTCTCTAAAGTAATTGTTCTGGAGGTACCCGTAACACGGTAACGTCCGGTAACCTGAATAATGATTTTCCCACTACGTGTTTGCTCATAGAAACCTGTACACCCGTCACCATAGTCAATAGTAATTACTTTTGGCCAATAAGTTGAATCAGGATGATCAACTGAAACATTCGGGCAACTGTCACAAACTACTGCCGATTTCAATGTTCCGTTATTGATCTGACCATCAACAAGCTGTTCCGCTGAAAGCGCCATATCAAATATCTCACCAAACAATTTTTCCGCCAGTGCATCATCTTCAGCCACAGCCACTTCATCATCTGTCAGAGTAGAAGTTTTTTCTTTATCACATGCCTGAAACAGGATTGCTCCGGCAACAATGATGGAAAGGATATACAAATAATTCTTTGTTTTCATGATTAATAGTTTTAGTGAATAATCTTTATTTGTGATTTCACCCTATTTGACGAAAAAAAAAGAAAAAGGTTTAATTTAACGGTATGTTTTTTTGTTACTGGTTACTGGTTACTGGTTACTGGTTACTGGTTACTGGTTACTTGGTTTTCTTCCTTGCATAAGTAAGATATGAAAAGCTAAAATCATTATTCCCATCAGATTCAACATCCTCTCTTTCAATTAACTTCCATTCATTTTCGTCAATTTCCGGGAAAAATGTATCAGCATCAAAAGCTTTATGAACTTTCGTAATATACAACTTGACTGCAAATGGTAAAAACTGGCTGTATATTGAACCTCCACCTATTATAAACGACTCCTTATTATCCGGGCACTTTTCAATAGCTTCCTCAATAGAATAAGCCATTTCACAACCTTTTATCAGTTCACCCCCGATATCAGATATTACGACATTTGTCCTGTTTGGTAATGGTTTTACCGGAAGAGACTCATAGGTTTTCTTTCCCATAACTACATGATGGCCTGTGGTTAATCTCTTGAATCTTTTCAAATCATCCGGGATATAACATAATAATTTGTTTCCTTTTCCAATGGCATTATTCTCAGCTACTGCTACAATGATAGAGATATGTTTTTTTATCATTTTTTACTTTCTCCTTTATACTTTTATCTTCGCCAACGACTCTACACTGAAATTTTTCCCTTAATATGAGGATGAGCCTGATAGTTAACAAGCTCAAAGTCATCATACTCAAACTCAAAAATATTTTTCCGTTCAGGATTCAGTTTCATTTGTGGTAATGGGAACGGATCACGAGTGAGTTGCAGTTTTACCTGGTCGATATGGTTAAAATAAATATGCGCATCACCCAGGGTATGGATAAATTCACGGGGTTGTAAACCGGTTGATTGTGCAATCATCATGGTTAATAGTGAATAAGAGGCGATATTAAAAGGCACACCAAGAAAAATATCCGCACTGCGCTGATAAAGCTGACATGATAACCCACCCTTGTTTACCCAAAACTGAATAAGGATATGACATGGAGGAAGGGCCATTTTATCAAGGTCCCCAACATTCCATGCACTAACAATATGTCTTCTTGAATCAGGATTTTTCCTGATCGAATTAATTACATTACTTATCTGATCAATAAATTTTCCATCTGTTGTTGGCCATGATCTCCACTGGTATCCGTAAATATGCCCGAGATCACCATTCTTATCAGCCCATTCATTCCATATTTTTACACCATGATCGTTCAGATATTTGGTATTTGTATTCCCATCCAGGAACCATAATAATTCATGAATTATTGACTTCAGATGTAGTTTTTTAGTAGTTAATACCGGAAAACCATCCTGCAGGTTAAAACGCATCTGATATCCGAACACACTAAGCGTACCTGTTCCTGTCCGGTCCTGCTTTTCTGATCCTTTTTTTACTACATGATCTAAGAGATCAAGGTATTGCTTCATAACATTTATTTACTTATCCTGGCTACCCATCCCCCGCCGGGTGCCATATTTATATTAATCGCATCTGCTGAATTAACTTTGAATTTTTCATATTTATAATCAGTAGCATTTCTATCAGCATTAACACCATCCTTAAAAACCTCTACGCTAAACTCACCTTTACCAATAAATGAAATATCCAAAGACAATTCTCTTGCTGTCCAGTCATTCAATCCTCCAACATACCAGATATCATCTTTCTTTCGTGCAATAACCACATAATCTCCCACGCTTGCATGCAGAACATGACTTTCGTCCCATACTACAGGCACTTTAGTGATAAAATTTGTACATTCCTGATTTTTCATGTAATTACCCGGATTATCAGCCATCATCTGGAGAGGACTTTCATAAACAACATACATTGCCATCTGGTGTACCCGTGTCCCCTGACTCATTGGTCTTGAAAATCTTGAGTTGAAATTGGCTTTTCTTGCATTATCCATAGCACCGGGTGTATAATCCATGGGTCCTGCCACCATCCTAATAAACGGAATGATAACATCATGTTCCGGACCAACAACATCAGACCATTTACACCATTCAAGACCTCTTACGCCTTCGCGGGTAATGACATTTGGATATGTCCGTCGCAAGCCCGCCGGTTTATATGCTCCATGAAAATCAACAAGCAGGTGCCTTTCAGCAGCTTCCCTGGCAATTTTATAGTAATAATTCACCATCCACTGGTCGTCACGCTGCATAAAATCCACTTTGATTCCTTTAATCCCCCATTTTTCAAATTGATCAAGGGCCTCATCCAATTGATTATCAAGTGTTTTCCAGATAATCCAAAGGATCAGTCCAACACCTTTTTTTTCAGCATAACCGGATAATTCCGTCATATCAATATCCGGATTAATATCCAGCAAATTCCCCAGTTTGTACCACCCTTCATCAAGAATAATATACTCAATCCCATTAGCTGCAGCAAAATCAATAAAGTACTTATAGGTTTCTGTATTTACCCCCGATTTAAAATCAACATCATACACATTTAAGTCATTCCACCAATCCCATGCAACTTTTCCCGGCATAATCCATGATGGATCGTTAATCCTGATAGGGTTTGCCAATCTGAACACCATATCACTTTCAATCAGTTTCCCGGCTTCATCAGTAATAATCATTGTACGCCACGGAAAAGTTCTGGGACCCTCTGTTTCAGCTAGATAATCAGCCCTTTTGGTAACGGGAACATCTCTGTCGCTCTCTTGATTTACATCAACCGGATAACCGGGAAAAACCCCTTTCAAAGTATTACCACTTTCTCCCCTTACCCACATACCCGGATAATCTTCAAGAGCCGATTCAGTTAATACAATATTTGTCCCATTCTCTGTTATAACAAGCAAAGGTAAGCTGGCAAGAATTTCTGCAGTAAGATCGCCCAGGTTTGTGTCAATATATTCACATTCGTTATGCGAAAAAAAGCTCTCCTCTTCAGGGAAGTATATCATATAATTACCATTGAATTTATATAAAGCCTCCTCTGATTTAACTATTATCTTCCCGGAATATGATGTTATAAACCGGTACGCGATGCCATCGTCATATGCCCTGAATTCAATATTATACCGGTTCTTAAATTTCAGTACCAGAACATTATAATGGTCTTTAACAATTTTGTTTTTATGAGGAACAACCGGATTGATAATTCTGTCAACGGTTTCCCTTTCAACTCCATCAAGTTCAGAATTAACACCCAGATTTTCTCCTTCTTTAAGGTTGAGTGATATGGGTGAGCCGGTCAGTATCATATTCTGATCATGGAAAACAGAAAACATTATCTTATTTCCAATATTAACCTCAACCCTGATCTTTCCGTCAGGTGATGCAACAGTATAACTCTCGGTTTCCGCCACTTCAGGTGCAGAACAAGAACCGAATAAAAAAATAATTCCCGATATTAAAACAAAAGAAAGTATTGCTTGAATTATTCTCTTCATAATAATTATTAATTTAGTATTACAAAATTTTTACATTATACTGAACACCTCTTTCTTCGAGATAATTCAGAATATATTCAAAATTCCCCTTTTCTTCTCCAACATATTCAGGTGGATTTATTCCAATTCTGCCAAATTTCCCTTCCAGTATTAGGTTTGCAATAGCGGTACAGGTATATCCTGTTGTTCTGGCCATTGATAATGTTCCTGTTTCTTTGTTGTACCGGTCGTACAGGTCATAAACCCAGGTATAATATTTCCCTTCTTTTTTCCCATCAATAGCAACCCGCATAACCGTAAAATCCTCCTCCCCCGGTTTAAGTTTCCATTTTGGAAAAAGCAGGCGGGCAGTCAGGTCAACCGGACGTATTTTCTTACCCCGGACATCCACTTCCTCGTATGAAAAGAAGCCGGTTTCACGAAGCACTCTTAAATATTCCACTGTTCCCGGGTATCTCAGGGTTTTTTCAATCATATCCGGGATTTTTATTGTTTTCAAAAGTGTACGCAGTCCATCTGAGTTCCATGATTCCAGGGTTCCAACTTCATCAAAATACACCAGCTCTGTATCAGACAGGGCTTCTCTTACAACAAGTCCTCCATTTTCAACGTAACGTGCAGGACGTACATATTCTTCAATCACATCAACAGGTGAAAAAACGGCTTTATATTCAAATGGC
Organism: Bacteroidota bacterium; assembly: GCA_015222065.1. Taxonomy (GTDB): domain Bacteria; phylum Bacteroidota; class Bacteroidia; order Bacteroidales; family VadinHA17; genus JADFUQ01. The sequence goes on along the minus strand of JADFUQ010000183.1, from coordinate 8,655 downwards.
CATTCCCTGATTACCGGTAATCCTCCAACAAGACATTCATATCTTGTAACCTCAACAGATGCATAATAATACCCTAAAATAATATTTCCCATACCTGGAGCAACTCCTGCATCTATTACCACTGAAACCCTTTTTTCTTTAGCCAGTTTTTCCAGTTTAAAAGGGTCTTCAGGAAAAAATGAGATATCAACAATATCTTTCCCGGCAAGAATAACATTTTTCACTGTATTGTATCCCATAAACCCGGGGACAGCACCAATTACAAGGTCAAAACCATTTACTGCTTCAGCCACTTTTTCTTTCGTGGAAAGATCAGTCCGTTTTATTTTTATTCCATGTTCCCGGCTTAATTTCTGCAGGGGTTCTTCCCTGACATCAACAGCTGTTATATCAAATTTTTTACTTAAATCAATAGCAATGGCATTACCAACAAGTCCGGCGCCAAGTATAACAACTTTCTTTTTCCCCATAATCTTCAATTTTAGAGTGTTGTTGAAATAATACCTCCATCAACAGCAATAGCCTGTCCGGTTATATATGTATTTCGTCCGGAAAGAAGAAAAGTTATGAAAGTCCCTAATTCTTCCGGCTCACTTATCCTACCGGCGGGGATTTTACTTAAGCTGTCAGCCATTACCTCTTCGTAAGCCCTGCCGCGTTCCTGTGCCACCTTAGTCATCAGGCTCTGCAATCTCCCTGTGTTAACAGCTCCGGGCATTACAATATTTATCAGAACATTGTCTTTGGCCACATCCAGTGATACTGTTTTCAGGTAACCTGACAAACCAAGCCGGTTTGCATTAGAAAGTACAAGATTCGGTATAGGTTGTTTCATCCCTGTACTGGTAATTGCCACAATCCTTCCAAACCTGTTTTTTTGCATCAAAGGTATAAACTCACGGGTTAATCTCACTCCTGAAAGAAAGTTTGTTTTGAATGCTTTTTCCCATTCCTCATCGTCTTTTGTTAGTGGATGTCCGGCAGGAGGACCGCCAGCATTTATCACCAATCCATCCAGCTTCCCATAGTTTTCCATAACCCATACTTTCAGATCCTGAATATGCTTATTTATGGAAACATCGGCAGGGAATATACCCGGTTCTGTGCCGGTAATTTTTATTATCTCCCCCGCGGCTGATTTCAAATTTTCTTCGGAGCGGGAACTGATCAATACCTGAGCACCTTCCATTGCAAGAATCTTTGCACAGGCAAATCCGATGCCCTTACTACCCCCTGTTACCAGGATTGTTTTGTCTTTCAGATAGAGGTCCATTTTTCAACTTTTTCTTATCAGAGATTTATAATATGAAAAATTCAAAAAAATGATTTCTTTTATCTAGATCAGCTCAATATTGTTCCAACAATTGTAGCAGACAATAATGAAGCAAGCGTACCTGCAAGAAGTGCCCGCATACCAAATTTAGATAATAAAACCCGCTGGTTAGGGGCAAGTGATCCAATACCACCAATTTGTATCCCTATTGATGCAAAATTTGCAAAACCGCAAAGCATGTAAGTAGCCATTATTATTGATTTATTAGAGAGGACACCCAGGTTTTTCAAATCTGCCAGACTTATATATCCCACAAATTCTGTCATAATTATCTTCTCTCCAAGCAATCTTCCCATAAGCGTTATATCTTCCCCCGGCACTCCGATCAGCCACATCACCGGTGAGAATATATATCCCAGAACAAATTGCAATGATAATTCGTCAAACTGTCCATTAGTCTTTTCAGCAATGATCTCATTTAAATTTGTCCAGTCTCCGACCTTCATCATTACAAAATTGAACAGGGCAATAAACGCAAGAAAAACCAACAACATGGCAGCAACATTCACAGCAAGCCTGAGTCCCTGAGAAGTTCCGTTAGATATTGCATCCAGCACGTTGCTTCCGACCTTATCTCGTGATACCTTTACATCTTTTTCGACACTTTCAGATTGTGGAACCAGGATTTTTGATATTATAACTGCTCCCGGGGCTGCCATCACTGAAGCTGCAAGGAGATGCTTTGCAAATATCAGGCGCTGCGCCGGATCATCCCCACCAAGAAATCCAATGTATGCTGCTAACACCCCTCCTGCAAGTGTTGCCATTCCACCTGTCATTACCAGCATCATTTCCGAACGGTTCATTTTAGGCAGATATTCTTTAATCATCAGTGGTGATTCAGTCTGTCCAAGGAAGATATTTCCGATAACTGAAAGGCTTTCAGCTCCTGAAAGCTTCATTATTTTAGTCATTACCCATGCCAGACCATACACTATTTTCTGAATAATCCCATAATAAAACAATACTGACGTAAGAGCTGAGAAAAATATTATTGTCGGAAGTATCTGAAATGCAAATATCGTCCCATACTTATCCATATCTAAAAACTCACCGAACAGAAATTCACTTCCAACTTTGGTGAAATCCAGTATCTTTACGAATATTTTACCAACAAATTCAAATAGAAAGCGTATCACAGGTATATATAGAATGCCTACAGCGAGCACAATCTGGATAACAAGTCCCGTAACCACTACCCTCCATGAAACTGCTTTATGATTAGTACTGAATACATATGCAATTGCAACAATTACCAATAACCCGAACATCCCCCTCAATATAGTAAGCAAGTTAAATTCAAAAGAAGGTTTTACCGGAACCACTTGGTTTGTTTCGCTTTCAAGCAAACCGGAACCTTTAGATGATTGTGACAAAATAACTTCATCAGCAACAGAATCTGATAATTGCTGATCTTCTATCTGAACCGTTTTTATTGAATCTTGTGTAGTTGCTAATCCGGAAGTTGTGATAATAAAAAAAAGAGTCAGGATAACCAATAAGTATTTTTTCATGTGTTTATAAATAATTTTTCAATGGTAAAATGGAACATCCTGAATAATCATTCTCTTGTGTGATATAACATTTATCAGGGATGTTTCACTAAATCAGATTTATTCTTGTTTTCTTCGTTTTAATTCATCCCTTATAAGTGAAGCTTTTTCGTAATTCTCCTTGTCTATCGACTCGTTAAGTAGTTTTTTCAATTCTTTAACTGAAAGTTTTTCCAGTTCAGAAGTTGATTTAGTCTTATCCTGATATTTCTCCTGTTTATAACTTTTCGTAAAATTTCCTTTTTCAATTTCGCTGTTTGCATCTAATACTATACCCGACTTGGCCATAATCTCTTCATTTGTGTAAATTGGGCATTTAAATCTTAAAGCAAGAGCAATTGCATCAGATGTACGGGCATCTATTGTTATCTCTCTACTACCGTTTCTACAAATTAATTTAGCATAGAAAACCCCCTCTTCCAGCCTGTAAATTTCAACTTCGCGAAGAGAAATCCCGAATGCATTGGCAAAATTATGAAACAGATCATGTGTTAACGGTCTTGGAGGTGTTAGTCCTTCCAGTTGAATGGCAATTGCTTGTGCCTCAAACCCGCCAATAATAATGGGGATCCTTCGTTCACCTTCTTCTTCAGTCAGCACAAGGGCATAAGCACCCGATTGAGTCTGACTGTATGATATTCCTAATACATTTAATTTTATGCGCTTCATATCTTCTCTGAAAAACGGTGGTTTCTTAAACCTTTTGTTCTATTACAAATATATAAGTAATTAAACATTATACGATTTTTAATGATGAAAAAAAATGCGTGAATTGATTTTGTGATGTAATGTTCCGTGTTACATGTTACGAGTTATCCACCTTCGTTACTACTACGGCGGGCGAAGCGTGTTTCGGGTTAAGAATGGAAACAAAAATGATGATTAAAATAGTTAAAATTCAAAAATCAAAAAATTAATAAACACAAAAAATTTGTATCTCAATTAAATTTTATACTTTTGCAATCCAATTCTTGAACACAAACACGTAAAACAGAGAAGAATGTACGCAATCGTAGATGTTGCCGGTCAGCAATTCAAGGTAACAAAAGACCAGAAGATATTTGTCCACCGTCTTGATGGAGAAGAAGGAGATAAGGTTGAATTTGATAAGGTATTACTTATTGATAATGATGATAAAGTAGAAGTAGGTGAGCCGGTAATAAAAGGAGCCCTGATCAAAGGTAAAATTCTTGAACATCTGAAAGGAGATACAGTAAAAGTATTCAAGAAAAAAAGGAGAAAAGGTTACAAGGTACTTAAAGGACATCGCGATTACCTTTCACATGTGCTTATTGATGAAATAATTGAAAAAGGGGCAACAAAAAGTGTTGCGAAAAAAGAAACAACCAAACCTGCACAAACAGAAAAAGCAGCACCAAAAGCTGTAAGTACCAAAAAACCCGTTGCCAAAAGCAGTGAAGCTAAAGCAAAAACTGCTTCAACAAAAACTGTGAAATCAACCCCGGCAACAAAAAAGCCGGCTACTGAAAAAACAAAAACCACAACAACTAAAAAGAGTGTAAGTAAGGCAACAACAGCAGCTAAAAAGACACAAACCGGAACAACTGCGAAGAAAAAAACAACAAAGAAGACAACTTCTCCAAAAAAAACTAAAGAATAATTATCAGATAACTCTTAAAGCTTAAAGATATGGCACACAAGAAAGGAATGGGAAGTTCCCGTAACGGTAGAGAATCAGAAAGTAAACGTCTGGGAGTGAAACTTTACGGAGGTCAGTACGCCAAAGCAGGTAACATAATAGTAAGACAAAGAGGAACCAAACACAGTCCGGGGGATCATGTCGGAATTGGAAAAGACCATACCCTCTTCGCTCTTATTAACGGGCATGTTCAATTCAGAAAAAGAAAAGATAATAAATCTTTTGTCTCTATAATACCCGAACCAAAGTAAGAAACTGAAATATTTCTATCAAAACCTCCTGATCAATTTACCGCTTTTGCTGTAAATAATCAGGAGTTTTTTATTTTTACACTAATAAAATAAAAACCTGTCATATGCTCAATATTAAACGTATCCAAAAAGACTCCGCTGAAATAATAAAACTGTTAAAAATTAAGAATTTTGATGCAAGTGAGATTATTGGGCAGATAATCAATTATGATAAAAAACGGAGAAAAATACTGCAGGATACCGAAAAAAAGAAAGCTGAGTTAAACAGACTCTCAAAAAATATAGGGAATCTGTTCAGGGAAAAAAGAATTGATGAAGCAAACCTGGCAAAAGAAAAAACAGGAAAGTTAAAGAAGGAGATAAAGAAACTTGATAAAGAGGTTATTGAAACTGAAAATGAACTTAACAACCTGCTTATCCAGGTCCCCAATATTCCTCATAAATCAGTACCATCCGGTAACAGTGAGGAAGATAACGAAAAAATAAGTTCAGGAGGAGGGTTCCCGGAACTACCCGGTAATGCACTACCCCACTGGGAACTAGCAGGCAAATATGATATTATTGATTTTGAACTTGGTAATAAGATCACTGGTACCGGGTTTCCTGTATATAAAGGAAAGGGTGCTAAATTCCAAAGGGCCTTAATTAATTTCTTCCTTGATGAAGGGTTGAAAGCCGGTTATCTTGAAGTTCAACCACCAATTGTTGTTAATGAAGATTCGGGTTACGGTACCGGTCAGTTACCTGATAAAGACAGCCAGATGTATTATGTTCAGGCAGATAACCTGTATCTGATACCTACTGCCGAAGTGCCGGTAACAAATATATACAGGGATGTGATACTTGATGTTGATGAATTACCTGTAAAAAACATAGCTTATACACCTTGTTTCAGAAGAGAGGCAGGTTCATATGGCAAAGATGTAAGAGGACTTAACCGCCTGCATCAATTTGATAAGGTTGAAATAGTGCAAATACAACACCCCGGGAAATCATATGAAACGCTTGAAGAAATGACCGGTCATATTGAAGGACTGATACAAAAACTGGAACTGCCATATCGTATAATGAGACTTTGTGGAGGAGATCTTTCATTTACTTCAGCACTTACCTACGATTTTGAGGTATTTGCAGCAGCGCAGAAAAAATGGCTCGAAGTTAGTTCAGTCTCCAATTTCGAATCTTTCCAGGCAAACCGTCTTAAACTGAGATTTAAAGAAAAGGGGAGCAAAAAAACATATATTGCCCATACACTTAACGGAAGCGCCCTGGCGTTACCCAGGATTTTAGCAGCACTGCTTGAGAACAACCAGACTCCCGGGGGTATTGTGATCCCAGAAATACTGAGACCATATACCGGATTTGATATTATTGGTTGAAATGAGGCGGAGGGAAAAAATTTTGATTCGTTGTGGTACTTTGCCACGAAGAATGTAGTTTTAACCGGATTTTATAGGTTGAAACAAGATTTTGCGAACGTAGTGACCACGAGCGGTAGCGAGTATTTGACGCGAACGAAGTGAGCAAAATAACGTCTTATACATTCATGAAAACCCAGAATAAAGCATTTCTTTATGCAGGATTGGCCATATTTTTCTGGTCAACCGTTGCCACAGCTTTTAAACTGGCTCTGAGGTACCTCAATTTCCTTGAACTACTGATGTATGCTTCCATCACCTCGCTGATTCTTCTTTTCTTTATCCTTCTCTTTCAGGGAAAACTTCATTTAATTAAAACCCAGTCAGCAAGCGATCTTTTCAGATCATCCATTATGGGTCTTATTAATCCTTTCCTCTATTACATAATCCTCTTCAAGGCTTATTCATTACTGCCGGCCCAGGTAGCTCAGCCACTTAACATGGTATGGCCAATAGTACTTGTATTTTTGTCCGTTCCATTATTAAAACAGAAAGTTTCTACCCGCAGTTTTATTGCTCTTTTTATCAGTTTTATTGGGGTTTATTTTATCTCTACGCAAGGAGATCTGCTGAAACCCGGAAATTCCGATCCTCTTGGAGTAGGACTGGCACTTGGGAGTTCAGTGATATGGTCACTGTTTTTTATTTACAATGTTCGTGATAATCGTAATGAAGAGGTTAAGCTTTTCCTTAGTTTTTTATTTGCCACAATATTTATTGTACTTACCAATATTATTACCGGCAATATACAGGCGCCACCCATAAAAGGACTGGTAGCGGCAATTTACACAGGGTGTTTTGAAATGGGTATTTCTTTCGTTTTCTGGCTTAAAGCTCTCAGAATAAGCAAATCGGCTAGCCGGATAAGTATATATGTTTACCTGGCTCCATTTTTATCTCTCATTTTTATCCATATTTTTGTAGGAGAATATATATATTTAACAACCATTGCCGGACTTGTTCTAATCATTACCGGAATTCTGGTCCAGAAATTGCGATTGAAAAGAAAGAAGAATAGTAGCTAATTTGAATGATGATGATGATGAAAATTTTTAACAGGTATATAATCGGGATATTGATATTCTCAGGTATCTTTTTTTTGTTTGTTACAGGATGTGAGAAAGATGATCCGCCCCCATCTGAGGAGATCAAGGCCAGGGATCAATTTTATGAATTGATGAACGACTGGTATCTCTGGTATGATGAAATGCCGGACGTAGATAAAAGTCAGTATGACACACCTGAAGAATTACTCGAAGCCATGAGGTACCTGCCAAAAGATATTTATAGCTACATTACATCATGGCAGGAATTTGAATCACGAATGCTTGAAGGTAAATATATCGGACACGGTTTCAGCTGGGGTTTTGATGATAACGGAAATGCCAGGATCATTTTTATCTTCGAAGATTCCCCTCTTTATAACGAAGAAGTCCGAAGAGGCTGGATCATAAGTAAAGTGAACGGAACACCGATCACAATAGAAAATGGTTCCACAATCTTCGGGGACAAAACAGTTGGATATGAGAACACGATCGAATTTATTACATCCGCCGATTCCACTGTTTCAATCACCACTGCCAAAAAGGAAATACAGAAAAATTCCGTTTTATATTATGACACACTCCATATAAATGGCACTGTAACTGCACATATGGTATTCCAGGAATTCATGCAACCCTCAATCGAAGAATTTACAGAGGTCTTTGATTACTTTAGTACTACCGGAGTTACAGAAATGATCCTTGATCTGCGGTATAATCCCGGGGGGCTAACAAGTGTAGCCACGCTGCTGGCAAGTCTTATTACAGGCGAGAATACTGCTGGTGAGATATTTACAAAGTGTATTTACAATGACAAGAAAAGTGATGAGAATAGTTCTGCAATTTTCGAAGAACAATCCAATTCACTTAATCTCAACAGGGTAATAATTCTAACTACCAGAGGAACAGCTTCTGCAAGTGAGGCTTTAATAAACGGACTTGAACCACATATTGATGTAGTTACAATAGGTGATGTAACCTATGGCAAACCGGTTGGAATGAAAGTATTTCTTTATGAAGATTATGTGTTCCTGCCAATAACCTTCAGGATTGCCAACTCAAAGAATGAAAGCGATTATTATGACGGAATACAACCGGATGCTTTATGTAATGATGATTTCACCCGGGCTTTTAATAACCGGGAAGAAGCATGTCTTAAAGAAGCAATTTATTACCTTGAAAACGGTAGTTTCTCCGGTACAAAGGACAGAAAAGTAAAAGCACACGAAGAAAAAGTCTCTTACAGGAAGCTATTGGAAAAAAGGGCAATATAATTAGAGCCCATCTATAGGTCAAAAAAAAAATGAATAATGAACAAGGAACACCGATTAACGATTTGTGAAGTAACTGAAAATCTGAAATCTAAAATCAGCGTTCCTTGTTCGATATTCAATTTA
>JADFUQ010000182.1 GCA_015222065.1 Bacteroidota bacterium | reverse complement strand
TGGAGGTTCTTTTTCCATCATCGATTCCCTGCCTCCTGAATCAATTTCTTTTACAGATACTACAATTGAAGCATATGTTAACTACTGTTATTATATTCAGGCAAACCATAAAAACGGTTTAACCTCCACTTCCAATAAAGTTTGCAAGTACACACAAATGCCACGGATCCCCGGTTTTATTAATGCAGACTATGCCACTATCAACTCTGAAAACGATGAAATATCTCTGTCATTTACTATTGATCCGGTATCTGAAATTTATTATTACAAACTTTTGAGAACAGATGATCCAAATGGAATATATGACACTATTGCCGATTTTGCAGATCACCATTCAGAAAAACTTACTTTTACCGATAAACCTGAAGATCTGTTTTCACCATTTTATTACAGATTGGCAGCTATTAACACGTGTAACCGGATTATTGTAAGGTCAAACATTGCAAGTACAATGATACTTACAGTAAATAATGAAGATGCCTTAAACTACCTGACATGGACTCCAAATATTGGATGGAAAGGAGGAGTTGAAAAATATGAAGTTTACAGAAAAACAACAGGAAATCCTTCTGAACTTATTGCAACAGTCGGTGCCGGTGATACTTCATATGCAGATGATGTTAAACTTGACAGTTTAAATTTAAAGACTTACGATTTGAAGTTTTGTTATTTTATTAAGGCATTTGAAGGACAAGACAATCCACACGGTATCAGGGGAATTAGCACAACTGCGGTTAACTGTATCGTATTACAATCAAAGATCTTTATACCTAATGCTTTTACCCCGAATGGGGATGGGAAAAATGATTCCTGGTTTCCAAAACTATCTTTCACTCCGGCAACTTATCATCTAATAATAAAAAACCGCTGGGGAAACATCATTTTTGAAAGCAAAGACCCATATGAAAGTTGGGACGGGTCATACATGGGAGGAACAATAGTACAGGAAGGAACCTACATTTATTTCCTAAGAATTACTACCGGAGAAGGAAAAGAAATTTTAAGAAAAGGGTTTATAAATGTTATTTTCCCCTGATGATATTGTTAAAGAGCAAAACCAGTAACCAGTAACCACAGTGAAATATGCTCCTTCGTCGCATTTCACGTGGCAAGCCAACAACCAGCAACTCATTTTTCAGATAAACTTGTATTAACAATGTAAAAATCACTAATTTTGTTATATCTGTATCAGGAGATAAAATGGCTAAGAAATCAATTTTTACAAAAGCGGAAAAAGAGCTTATCGACGAGAGATTCAAGGATCTTTTGGCTAACTGCAAAAAGTGCAGAAGAAAAAGTGACAGGGAGATGGTAATAAAAGCATTTACGATTGCCAGGGAAGCTCATAAGAGTATGCGCAGAAAATCGGGAGAACCCTATATACTGCATCCTATTGCAGTTGCTAAAATTGTTACCACTGAAATCGGTCTTGGCCCAAGATCAATAGCTTGTGCATTACTTCATGATGTGGTTGAGGATACTGATCTTACACTGGAAGATATTAGATACAACTTCAACGATAAAACTGCATCGGTAATTGATGGTCTCACTAAGATATCAGGAATTTTTGATAATAAATCATCCATGCAGGCTGAGAACTTTAGAAAAATGTTACTTACGCTTTCGGATGATGTCAGAGTGATACTTATCAAACTGGGTGACAGGCTGCATAATATGAGGACACTCGATTCTTTGCCACCGAATAAACAAGTTAAAATCGCCGGTGAAACCACTTATTTATATGCACCTCTTGCACACCGGCTCGGACTTTATGCAATTAAGACAGAGATGGAAGATCTGAGTCTGAAGTACAGGCACCCCAAACTTTATGATGAGATTGCAGTAAAAATTAAATCTAAAGAACAAAATCATCTGTCTGAGATAAACCGATTTGCACTTCCAATAATAGATAAACTGGAAAAAGAAAAGATAAAATTTGATATTAATGGCAGACCAAAATCCATTGTCTCTATATGGAACAAAATGAATAATAAAAATGTTCCTTTCGAAGAGGTATATGATCTGTTGGCTATCAGGATAATTTTCGAACCATCTGATGACATACCAGAGAAAACTCAATGCTGGAATATTTATTCAATTATTACTGATACTTATATGCCTAAACCAGATCGTATCCGTGATTGGTTAAGTACGCCAAAAGCTAACGGATACGA
>JADFUQ010000181.1 GCA_015222065.1 Bacteroidota bacterium | reverse complement strand
TCAATCTCCTCCTTTGTATTATAGAACGCCAGTGAAGCTCTGAGGGTTCCGTCAATGCCGAAATGGTCCATGACCGGCTGGGCACAATGTGTACCTGTCCTGACTGCTATACCAAGCTTGTCAATAATCATGCCTGCATCATACTGGTGTATTCCTTCAATAAGGAAAGAAATGATACTGATTTTATTCGCTGATGTACCATAAAATTTCAGCCCTTCAACCTGACTTAACTTCCTGTTGGCATATTCGGTTAACTCACTTTCATACTCTTCTATTTCCTCTCTCCCGGTTACTGTAAGATAATCGAGTGCTGCAGCCAGTCCCACGGCTCCAACATAGTTAATAGTACCTGCTTCGAACTTAAAAGGAAGATCGCTATAGATGGTTTTTTCGAACGTTACACTTTTTATCATATCACCACCACCCTGGTAAGGGGGCATTTCTTCAAGCCATTTCTCTTTTCCATAAAGAACTCCAATTCCGGTAGGTCCATAGATTTTATGTCCTGAGAAGACGAAGAAATCACAATCAAGATCACTGACATCAACTACCCCATGCTGAATTGACTGAGCCCCGTCAACCAGGACAGGAACATTATTAGCATGAGCTGTTTTGATTATTTCCCTCACAGGGTTAATGGTACCCAGTGCATTTGAAACATGTGTAATAGCGAGGATCCTTGTTTTCGGAGTAAACATTTTTTCAAAATCCTCAAGGATCAGCTCTCCGTTATCATCAATAGGAACGATCTTTAACTTACATCCTTTCCTATCGCAGAGCATTTGCCAGGGAACAATATTAGCATGATGTTCCATTTCTGTGAGGATGATCTCATCTCCTGCTTTTATATATTTCTCGCCAAACGAAAATGCTACACTGTTAATTGAAGCTGTTGTGCCGGCAGTAAAAATAATCTCGCGATTTTGTTCCGCATTGATGAATTCTTTTACTCTGTTCCTTGCAGATTCATATTCGGCAGTGGCTTGTTCACTAAGGAAATGTACTCCTCTATGGATACTACTGTTGCTAAGTGAGTAAAAACTGCTTATTTTCTCAATTACCACCCTTGGTTTTTGTGATGTAGCCCCGTTATCCAGGTATATCAATGGATTTCCGTAAACTTTTTGTTGTAAGACAGGGAAATCTTTCCTTATTTTTTCGACGTCAAACATATTAAATTTAATAACATTTCATTGCACAATTATCACACGGGGACAATTCACCTTTGAGTCTTTTTTCAACCAGATCATCAATCCTTTTAAGCAGGGCTTCTGTCTTAACATTTCCAATAACCTCATGAGCAAAGGCAAACATCATGATAAGCCTTGCTTCCTTTTCAGGAATACCTCTGGTGCGCATATAAAACAAAGCTTCTCCATCAAGTTGTCCCACCGTTGCACCGTGACTGCATTTCACATCATCGGCATAGATTTCCAATTGGGGTTTGGTATTCATTTTAGCATCGTCAGTGAGTAAAATATTGTTGTTAGCCTGGTATGCATGTGTTTTTTGAGAGTCTTTTCTGACAAGTATTCTGCCATTGAAGGCCCCCGTGGCAGAATCATCCAGTACCCCTTTATAAAGCTGGTTACTAAAGCAGTTTGGCTTTGCATGATCGATATAGGTGTAATTATCCACATGTTGTTCCCGGTCGGCCAGATATAGACCATACGAATTGTTCTCTGCTCCCTCACCATTTAGCAATACATTGACATTATTCCTCACAACTCCACCATGAAGTGTCATAATGTTTGAAGTCATGTTGCTGTTCGCTTCCTGGTTAACAAAGATATGTGAAAACTGTGCTGCATTATTATGCTCATTCTGCACCCTCACATAATCGAAAGAAGCGTTTTCGGCTATATATATTTCAGTAACTGAATTTGTCAGAAATTTATAAGGTGTCATGGCATGATCACAAATAATAACTCCGGCCTCTGCATTTTTTTCAACGATGATCATATTCCGGTGCTGCACCATAATATCCTCTTTAGCCATCACCAGATTTACAATCTGAATAGGTTTTTTATAAACAGATCCTTCCGGAACATAAAGAAATACTCCATCTTGTGCAAATGCCGAATTAAGCGCCACCAGTCCATCCTTGTGGGATGCATATTTGCCATAATGCATTTCAAAAAGCTCAGGATATTCATGTGATGCAGCAGCAAGACTCCCGATGATAATTCCTGATGGCAGTTCCTTTAAAAAATCCCCATTCTTCTTATCAAAAAATCCGTTAACTAAAAGAACCATATGAGTGTCCAGTGTAGGTATATCACAATGGAAAACATGGGCCAGATTAAACTCCACCTTTTTTTGTTCTATGTATTTCCTGTAGCCATTTCTGAAAATGGACTGCAAAGGTGTATTTTTATAATACTCGTCCTTCTTTCCTGGGATCCCGAGTCTTTCAAAATCCCTGATACCGGACTTCCTGACCTCATTTACCGGGGCAGAAGTTTTTGCCTCAAGCATACTTCTGTTTCCCTTATAAAGGTCAATAAATTCGCGTTCAATATCCGATACAACTATTTTGTTTTGCATTTCGTCCTTTTCTCTTCAGTGTTAAACCAACTTAATTAGTATCTATTCATAAAGTCAAACAGATTTTGGACTAAAACACCAAATGGTAAATACACAAATAGCAAATAACAAAAAACAAATAATATCCAAATATCAATTACCAAATGACCGAAACTGTTTTGATCATTGAATTTTTGAATATTGTAATTTA
>JADFUQ010000018.1 GCA_015222065.1 Bacteroidota bacterium | reverse complement strand
GGAGCTAAAACAATAAATCCGGGAGGATAATCACCATACTTTGATTTATAATCAATTTGTATTTCTCCTATTTTATCCTCTGCCTTCATTACAAATTTGCTTCCTGTCAAGGAATAGCTCATTTTTTTCATTACTGTTTTAGAATAATATCCTTTTCCCAGGTTATTATTAGCAACGTTTAGTATGGCGGAATAAAACTGATATCTTTTCATCCTCATCTTTTCATCATAAATCACATTACTATCAGTCTGCGAAAATTTATTAAACATGTAGTTATCTAATTGTTTGACAGCAAATGGCCTTAGATGTTTGTTAAAAATAATAGTTTCAACGACTTTTTGGAAAAAAATCTCTTTTGTTTTCATGATGTTTTTTATTTATATTATTTTAATTTTATCAAGTAATTATTATGCCATTTGTACGCTTATCGTTTAATAGTCAGTTCTATTATAAAAAAATTATCGTTTTTCTAAACCCATTATTAAAAGTCTGACCAATTCTTTTAATCTGATTTCCAACTTATTGTACTTATCTTCAATAAAGAATGGAAGCTCTAGCCCTTTCAAAGCTGTTAAAATTGCAGGAGCTGTCAGTTCGACATTGTTCAGGTCAAATTCCTTGTTATTAATCCCCCCTGTAAGTATCGATTTTATAAGAACAACTTCCTCGTTATCGTATTTTTTTCTGATCTCCCCAATAAAATCGAGGTAATCCAAATAATCTGTCTTTATTATCTCATTAAAATTAGCTAAATCACTAATCGTTTTCATTCGGACAATTATGTAGTTAGTCAGTTTGTCTTTTGCATTCTTACCGTCATCAATGGTCTTGATCAATTCACTACGCAGGGTCTGAAATTCTTTTTCTACGACTCCCTGGAACAATTCTTCTTTGTTCTTAAAATGATAATAAATCGATCCTTTTGCTTTATGTGCTGCACGGGCTATTCCATCAATAGTAGTTTTATAAAAACCATGTTTTTCAAATATTTTACCGGCTACATGAAGTATGATATCTTTTGTGTCGTCTATTTTCATTATGATCGTTTTGTACTAAAAATGTTTCATAGTACAAAGATACAATTATTTTTAAGAAAAATGAATATTTTAACAATTTTTAACTTTGGTAAGAAAATTTAAGCTTTATTAGAAGCAAAGTTGCAAGATGTATTAAAATGTGAGTTGGTTTCCATAATCGTCTGGTATACATAATGCAAAAACAGGAAAATTCAATAAAATGAAAAAGAACATATTATTAGTATTATCCGGTGGTGGTGCAAGAGGAATTGCACACATTGGCGTTATTGAAGAATTAAAAATTCATTATGCAGCCACAGCAACAGATATTTTAACCCACATTGAGCGGATTTCTCCATAAAATTAATAAAATCTGTTGATAACCCCTGTATTTATCAACAATTTAAAAAAGAGAAATTTGTTTATTTCTGGATTTCAGCTATTTGAGTTTTTGAGGATTCTCACGGCTCAAATGTAGACCCCCCTGGCCTATTGATATTTAGTTGGTTAAGGCTTATTATTGTTACATGTTTATTAAACCATTTCCAAAATATAACCGCACAACAAAACAGCGATATACAATTTACAAACTTTGTGAAAGCTATCGTTTTGATGGGCATACTCGTCATCGGGTTATTGTTGGATTGGGAAAATTGGATGAGCTACAGGAGATAGAGCAAAAAAAATTACTGGCCAGGCGAATAGAAGAAATGTTAACGTATGGCATCAACACTCTTTGCATTGAACCAATAGACAACAAGACAGAAAAGCTTGCTGCTTATTTTTATTCAGAGATTGTAAAGAGGAAGCGTTATGATGTAGGTGATGAAAAAGGAGACTGGGAAACAGTTGATCTATCCACAATGAAAAATAAAGATGCGAATGAAGTTGGTGGAGAGTGGCTTTGCAAACAATCATTTGATCAGTTGGGCATCGGTGATTTCTTACGACAACAAAAATGGACCGAGGATAAAATATCTCTTGCAACCACACATATTATAAGCAGGACTGTATATCTGGCATCGGAACTTAAAACAGTCTCTTACATAAAGGAGAACTCAGCCATTAGTGATATAACCGGAATAGAAAAAGATAAAATAACAAAAGACCAGTTGTATAGCATATCTCACAAACTGTATTCTGTTAAAGATAAATTAGAGAGATATCTATCAAAACGCACCAATGAACTGTTTGACTTAGAAGATAAGATCATCTTGTATGATTTGACCAATACCTATTTTGAAGGGCGCATGCAAAACAGCAGGTTGGCTAAATTCGGGCGTAGCAAGAAGAAACGCAAAGATGCCCGGTTAGTTGTGCTGGCAGTAGTTATAAACAGAGAAGGCTTTTTGAAATATTCAAACATCTTTGAAGGAAATATAGCCGACAGCAAGACATTGGAAACAGTAGTAGATGCACTTAGCAATCGAACATCATTTACCGGCCGTAAACCAATAGTGGTAATGGATGCAGGCATAGCAACAGACGACAATGTAGCCATGCTTAAAAGAAAAGGATATGATTACTTATGTGTATCCAGGTCAAACCTGAAAGAGTATTATGCCGACACAAACAGTAAACCGATACAGATAAAAGACAAAAAAAAGCAGCCCATCGAACTCTTGAAAGTAAAAACAGATAAGGATAGTGATCATTATTTATGGGTTAAAAGCCAAGCAAAAGCGTTGAAAGAAAATAGCATGAATGGCTTGTTCGCTCAACGGTTCAAAGAAGGTATCCAAAGGATAAATGAAGGAATTAACAGGAAAGGCGGAACAAAGAAAGTTGATAAGGTTTATGAGAGAATAGGCAGACTGAAACAGAAATACCCGTCAGTACACAAATATTATGATATTACGGTTACTGATAATGAGAAAGGCATAGCTACGGGTATAAGTTACGAGCACAAAACAGGAGAAAACCCGGACAAAAAAGCCGGGGTGTATTTTCTAAGAACTTCACTGGATGAAAATGACGAGAAGACACTTTGGTTAATTTACAACATTATCAGAGAGATAGAATATACCTTTCAGGGTTTTAAAAACAGATTTGGATTTACGACCGATATATCATAAAACTGATGATGCAACAATGGCCCATCTGCACTTGGGCTTACTTGCATACTGGCTGGTATCAACAATACGGTATCAATTAAAACAAAAAGGATTTACTTCAAGCTGGAGAGAAATTGTCCGTATTATGAATACCCAAAAATGTGTAACTACAAGCATAGAGAATGTAAAAAGCCAAACAATATCAATACGTCAGTGTACTGAACCAAACAGTAAAGTTAAACAGATATATGATACTATGAACTACAAATATGTGCCCTTTTGGAGGAAAAAATCCGTAGTCCCCCCTGCCGAAATTTTAAAAATTAATAGTACTTGAAATTAGGAAGTTACGCCATTAGGGCTGCAATGTGGGTTACGGATTAACAGTGATATTTACCCTCTGATATCTGGTTAAAGCCGTTATTCATTGTTTAACACTTCAGGCAAGAAAGGAAAAAGAAAAAAAGATTTCCCTTTTTCTGGTAAATTATCTACTTTAGCAAAGAATAGCATATGCTAAATTCCTGAACAGGTGACTGATATTTAAAATCACAGTGTGTTTTTGACGGTTTCAATACACAAATAATGTAAAAAAACAGCTTGATCGTTTTATTCTTCATATTATATTTTGTTTTACCTGTTCAGACTGGTACACTTACTGCCCGGGAATTGCCTGATGAATTTTCAATTAATATTCCCGGTGATAACCGTAACATTACATTAACGGCACCTGTAATTCTCAACGATAAGCAGGATGTATATTCTCTGGGTTTACATTTGGAGATACTGAAAGATCCCTCCGGTAAATTAACAATTGATGAAATTACCTCTCCTGAATTTGAGGGAAAATTTATTTTAAGTAATAAAAAAACACCAAATTTTGGTTTTACGAATTCTGCATATTGGGTGCGTTTCCAGATAAGAAATGAAACTGAAAAGACAGAGAACTGGCTACTGAAATTGGGTTTTGCCAATATGCAGCATATTGAGCTTTTCTTACCGGTATCTGATGAGAAGGGTTATATACATACGAAAACAGGAACATATCATCCTTTTGATACACGTGATATCTCTGATAAAAAATTCATATTTAAAATACCACTTAAATTTGGCGATGAACAAATAATTTATATGCGCTTTAAGAATGACGCATCTATAACATTACCACTTACATTATCTTCTACTGAAACATTTTATCAGAAAAGTAAGAATGAGCAATTACTTTCAGGATTATTCTATGGTATTCTTCTTTTAATATTGTTTTATAGCCTGATCGTTTTTTTCTTACTTCCCGAAAAAAGTTATCTCTATTACATATTATCCGTAGTAAGTTTCATCCTTTTTTATGTATCATATGATGGATCTGCCAGTCAGTATCTTTGGCCCGCTCATCCTTCATGGAATCATTTTGCTATTACTTTCTTACATGCAGTTACCTTTATTTTTATCTTGAAGTTCACATCTGCTTTTCTTGAAACAAAAACACGTTTTCCGCTTTTTAACAAGACACTTACCGGCTGGATGGTGATATGGGGCTTGCTAATATTAATGATACCAGTTTTCAGATATGGAATAGTTGTCAGGCCTATTGTAATCTTTACAGTGCTTTGTTTAATTACAATATTGGTAATGGGTTTTATTTCCTGGCGAAAGAAATTTCGTTCTGCTCGTTATTTTATGTTTGCATGTCTGGCGTCTATAATATCAGTTAGTATAGTTGAAATGGTTCGGCTTGGCGTTTTGCCGAGTAATACTTTTACAGAACATGGATACCAGGCTGGACTTATCTTACTGGTTTTTCTTTTGTCAATGGCTCTGGCTGACAAAAGGATACAGGCTCTGAAAGAGAGTGAAGAGAAGTATCGCAATGTTGTGGAAAGGGCCAATGATATGATAGCAATAATTCAGGACAGTAAAATAAAATATGTAAATCAAAAAGCAGTAGACTCCCTGGGATATCCTTTAAGTAATTTACTAAATAAAAACTTTATAAAATTTGTTCATCCTGATGAATATGATATTCTAATAGAACGAAACAGACGCAGATTTTCTGGTGAAAAAATAAGTGATACTTATGAAACAATTCTGGTTGATAAAAAAGGACATCTGATTAATGTTATAATGAGTGGCGGATTAATTGATTATGAAGGTAAACCTGCAAACCTTGTAATTATGCATGATATTACTAAACGTAAAAAAGCGGAAGAGGAAATAAAAAGAAGTGAAGAAAAGTACCGTGTTTTTTTTAAAACATCCACCGACTGTGTTTATATTACTTCAAAAGATGGGAAATGGCTTGATATGAGTGATAATGCTCCTGAATTTTTTGGTTATGAAAGTAAGGAAGAATTAAAAAGGGTAAATATCCGGGAATTATATAAGAACCCGTCTGATAGAGAATTAGATATGAGTGAAGTAGAACAACAGGGATTTACTAAAGATGTAATGTTTAACCTGAAGAAAAAAGATAGTAGTATAATAAAAGCTCTAATTTCCTCTGTTGCAATAAAAGATAATGATGGCAATGTTGTTGCTTTCCAGGGATCAATTCGTGATATAACAGCACAAAAGGAGGCAGAAATAACTCTTAAGGAAAATCAGAAATATTTAAAGGAACTTAATGCATCAAAAGATAAGTTTTTCTCTATTATTTCACATGATTTGCGAAGTCCGTTTAACTCAATCCTTGGTTTCACTGAATTGCTTTGGAAGAATTCAGGGGATTTTTCTAAAGCGGAAATTGAGAAAATTGCTTATGATATATACAAAACAGGTAATGAAACAATTGATTTACTTAACAACCTTCTTGAATGGTCAAGTTCCCAAACCGGAAAATTAAAAATAAACGCCGAAAACTTTTTTTTGAAAAGCGTAATTGATGATACAATTGATTTATTGAATGAATATGCAATAAAGAAGAATATAACTGTGTTGAATGAAGTTCCGGGGCAAATAAAAGTTTTTGCTGATAAAAACATGATCAATTCAGTGACTCGAAACCTCCTTTCAAATGCAATTAAATTTACTCAAAATGGTGATGTGAGAATAACAGCTAAAGATGTGAACAGTTTTATGGAATGTACAATAACTGATACAGGAGTAGGGATGAATCCTGAAGATATAAAAAAATTATTCCGGCTTGATACAGAATTTTCAACACCTGGTACTGCAAATGAAAAAGGCTCCGGACTCGGATTAATTCTATGCAAAGAATTCATTGAAAAAAACCATGGCGAAATATATATTGAAAGTAAGAAGGGTAAAGGAACCAGTTTTATGTTTAAATTACCTAGCACCCAGTAACCAGAAACCTCAATCATCTTTAAACCTCGAACATCTTCAAACCTCAAACCAGCAACTTTGATTAATTATTAGTTTTGAAAGAAGTATATTGCAACTTTTCTTATATGTATTCGTCATTACTTTATATTTAGTTAATTAAATATCTGGAAAATGATAGGAAACTATATCAAACTCGCCCTGCGCCATATGATCAGGCAGAGGTCATATGTTGTTATTAATGTGATTGGATTAGCCGTTGGTTTGGCCTGTAGCATTATAATAAGTCTTTTCGTTATCTATGAACTCGGTTATGATGATTTTAATGAAAAGAAAGATCGTATCTGGCGTTTGTATTTAGATGGTAAATTGGGTGAAACTGAACTGAAAGGCGCCTGGACCTGTTCTCCCGCTGCTCCGGCATTCAAACAGGATTTTCCTGAGGTAGTTGATGCTGTTCGTATAAACACATGGGGAGAAACAGTGATCAAATATAAAGATCGAAGTTTTATCGAAGATGGTTTTATGGAAGCCGATTCAACCTTTTTTAACATTTTCTCTATTCCTATGATCCATGGAGATCCGCAAACTGCATTAGCAGCACCACATACTGTAGTATTAACAAAAAACGCTGCCGGTAGAATCTTTGGAAGCAGTGATCCTGTGGGAGAAATGATAAAGGTAGGAACAGATAGTACCCTTTATACAATTACAGGAGTTATGGAAGATGTTCCGGATAATTCTCATTTCAAATTTAACATGCTGGGGTCATTTGTTACCAATCAAAGAGCAAACAACGATATCTGGTTTAGTAATAGTTTTTATACATATTTGCTTCTTGAGGAAGGAGCTTCTGCAGAGCAACTGGAAGCTAAAATTCCTGAATGGCTTATACAATATCTTGAGCCCCAGGGAGAGCAAATGCTGGGAATATCCTGGGAAGAATTCATCCAGGGAGGTAACAGGTACGGATTCTATCTGCAACCTCTCGAAGATATTCACCTGAACCCGGAAATTGAACATGGACTTGAGCCTTCAAGTGATAAACGGTATATCTATATTTTTTCCCTGGTGGCGGTATTGATACTGGTTATTGCCAGTATTAACTATATGAACCTTGCAACAGCCCGTTCTGCCAAACGATCAAGAGAGGTAGGTTTACGAAAAGTAGCTGGGTCTCTCAAGAGACAAATTATCTGGCAATTTCTTTTTGAGTCATTAGTCATTACACTTGTATCACTTGTTTTCTCTGTCCTGATAGTAGAGTTATGTTTACCATATTTTAATAACCTGATAAATAGCCAACTTAGCCTGGCATATATTACTCATTGGTATGTAATTCCGGGTTTAATCGGATTAGGGTTACTTATTTCCGTTATAGCAGGAAGTTATCCGGCATTCTTTCTTGCATCGTTCCGCCCTGTTGCAGTTTTAAGTGGTCCGCTTAAAAGTGGATCAGGCGGTAAAATCCTCAGAAGTATTCTCGTTGTTGTGCAGATGACTGTTTCAGTTATTATTATCCTTGCAACTTTGATCGTGTATAAACAGGTAAATTATATGCTTAACAAAGACCTGGGATTCAACAAGGAACAATTACTGGTAATTCGCAGAGCGGGTGCCCTGGGTAATAAGCAGCAAACATTTATTGATGAAGTAAAAAAACTTTCAGGTGTTAAACAGGTGAGTCATTCCACAGCGGTTCCCGGACATCCAAACAATCACAATGGTTACTGGATGGAGGGTCAGAGTAGTGAGAAATCATACCTTATGCAAACTAACTGGTCCGATTATGATTACCCTGAAACTTATCAACTTACTATGGCTGACGGACGGTTTTTCTCGAAGAATTTTGCTTCAGACAGCGGTGCTTGTGTAATTAACGAAAGTGCCGTGAGACAATTTGGACTTGAAGACCCTTTAAAAGTCAGATTTATGCAGCCGGGTGATGAACCACAACAATGGACCTATTTGAGGGTTATTGGTGTAGTGAAGGATTTTCATTATCAATCTTTGCATGACAGGATATATCCGCATATTTTTATTCTTTATCCTAACCGCTGGAACTGGGGTTTTATTTCTTTACGTTTAAACCCGGGTAATATTCAAAATACTATACTTCAAACAGAAAAACTATGGCAACAATTTTCAGACAATGATCCTATGGTCTACTTTTTTATGGACGAGGATTTTGAAAGACTTTATGCTGAGGAAAAACGTACTGGAATACTTGCATTTTTATTTTCAATTCTTGCCATATTAATAGCCTGCCTGGGGTTATTTGGATTGACTTCTTTTACTGCCGAACAACGAACCAAGGAGATCGGTATCAGGAAAGTGAATGGTGCAAAAGAGATACATATTTTGCGGCTTCTTACAAAGGAGGTAGCAGTATTGGTATGTGCTGCAACACTAATCGCATGGCCGGTAACCTATTTTGTTATGAAAGCCTGGTTGCAGAATTTTTACTTCCGAATCAACCTGTCACCTTTTGAATTTATTATATCTCTTTTGATCACTCTGACAATTGCGTTGCTAACAATCAGTTATAGGGCATTGAGAGCAGCAAATATCAATCCTGCTGATGCTTTAAGATATGAATGATAACCGGGGGCAATTATTGGAAATCCAGCTTTTTATGGTTCTTCAGGATAAT
>JADFUQ010000017.1 GCA_015222065.1 Bacteroidota bacterium | reverse complement strand
CTTAGATATAAGCCGCTCTATTTCTACTGCTGTGCTTTTCATATTTACCTGGACTCTAATCACCCACAACTTATGCCTTCCTTTATACAATTTCCAGCACCAAAATTATTACCCGGAAAAATCGGTATGGAAAATCATAATTATGAGAATTGCGGTTTTCGTGCAAACTAAAAAAATAATCCAAAATCTTTTTTTAAATCTTTTAAATCATTTAGTGTATCAAACGGGCTCCGGATATTATATTTATTAAAAAAGAGTAGTATATGGAATTCGTTCTTATTTGGATATATAATGATTATTGGTAATTTGCGCGAGAATATAATGTTAACTTCACAAATATCAGGATTACAAAAATGAATAAATTATCAAGAGTATTATTTCCTGTTATTATTTTGATCATCCCGACCATTATAATATTGAATTCGTGTACAAAAGATAATAATCTACCTGGAGATAAATGCAATGTTTTTATTGAAGATAATTTTCATGTAAAACTTAAATCTGATTTTGGAAATTATGCAATCTTAAAACCTGATAGTACACTCTGGACATGGGGTATTAACATTACCGGTCAATTAGGCACAGGAACAGAGGAAAGCAGTAACATTCCTCTCAAAGTTCCTTTTGTTGAAAAAATTATTGACTTTGATATGTATGAAGGGATGGCAATAGCAGTAGATTGTACCGGGAATATTTGGTTTTGGGGTAGTAATGCGTTCTCAAGTATATGGTGGCCTGAAATACTTTCTCCTGTAAATTGCAGTTTCTTAAGTGGAACTAAAGCTATTGGAATAGTTGGTACTACTATCCATATGCTTAGAAATGATGGTACAGTTTGGCAAATAAAAATTGGACCTGATGTTGAAAGTTCTTTCTATGAACCGGAAATAATTTCTAGTTTGGAACAAATAGTATCTATTTCTCAATCCATAGCTTTAAGAAAAGATTGTACATTATGTGAGCTTAAATCAAAAAAGCCAGAAAAAGGTGGTTTGGTTCATGTTAAGGATGTTGTTGCGGTTCAGAATGTAATTAACAGGCGTACAGTTATTTTAAAGAATGATGGAACTGTTTGGGCTTGGGGGCAAAATGATTTCGGTCAATTAGGTAATGGTAGTTTTGAACATAGTGTTATTCCTGTTAAAGTCAAAAATTTAGATAATATCATTCAAATATCATCTAATTATGATTTTAACCTTGCATTAAAAGAAGATGGAACTGTCTGGTTTTGGGGTTTTATTTGTGAGTGGGATGAGAATCATAACCCCATCGGTATTAATATCCCTGAGAGAATAAACAATTTGGATAATGTTGCTTTGATTTATGCAGGAGCTACATGTTTAGTGATGAAAATTGATGGCAGTTACTGGTATTTTAATTCTGAAGATAGAATTCCCCAATTAGTGTCTTTTGAGTAATTAATAATCCTTATAGTTTTATTAAATTGAATAACTTGAAATAAAGGAGGCTAATAATTGCATCAAGCCGACAGCACCTTTGGCGCTTAGTTCTTCTGTATCTTTTGTTTTCGGACAGGTTTCCGGCGCCACCAGGTAGCCAGTACTGATCCGGAAATGTTCATCCATGGACCGAATATTGCCGGTGCTAATGCTGCGCTTGCACTTTTTAGTACACCCATTGCTATGCCGGACGCCATACCGCCATTCTGCATGCCTACCTCGAAGCCCACGGTACGGCATGAG